>CAZMWC010000302.1:0-2697 GCA_964569805.1 uncultured Gallionella sp. | reverse complement strand
TCCATGCCGCCACAAAGTCGCGCACGAACGCCTGCTGCGAATCGCTGCAGGCATACACTTCCGCGAGCGCCCGCAGTTGCGAGTTCGAGCCGAACACGAGATCGACGATGGTGCCTGTCCACTTGAGTTCGCCCGTCGCCCGATCACGCCCCTCCAGCACGCCTTCGGAACTGGCGGACTTCTGCCATTTCGTCTTCATGTCGAGAAGATTGACGAAGAAATCATTGCTCAGGGTTTCGGGTCGCCTGGTGAAGATGCCGTGTTGGGACTGGCCGACGTTCGCATCCAGCGCGCGCAGGCCGCCGATCAGCACGGTCATCTCCGGGGCGGTCAGCGTCAGCAACTGCGCCTTGTCCACCAGCAGCTCGGCAGCCGCATCTTCGAGCCCTTTGCGGGCGTAGTTGCGGAACCCGTCTGCGGGCGGCTCCAGTACGGCGAACGAGGCCGCATCGGTCTGCTCCTGCGACGCGTCCATGCGCCCCGGCGTGAAGGGAACCGTTACGTCTTGCCCGGCCTTCTTCGCCGCCGCCTCGACGGCTGCGCAGCCGCCCAGCACGATGAGGTCGGCAAGCGAAACTTTCTTGCCGCCGGACTGCGCGCTGTTGAACGCGCTGCGGATACCCTCCAGCGTCTTGAGCACCTTCGCCAATTGCGCGGGCTGGTTGGCTTCCCAATCTTTCTGCGGTGCCAGACGAATGCGCGCACCGTTCGCGCCGCCGCGCATGTCGGAACCACGGAAGGTGGATGCCGATGCCCAGGCGGTCGAGACCAGTTCCGCGACAGACAGACCCGAGGCCAGGATTTTTCCCTTGAGCGAGGCAATGTCCTGCGCATCAACCAAGGCATGATCGACGGCGGGGATGGGGTCTTGCCAGATCAGCTCTTCCGCGGGAACCTCCGCGCCGAGATAGCGCGTGCGCGGCCCCATGTCGCGGTGCGTCAGCTTGAACCACGCGCGGGCGAACGCATCGGCGAATTCGTCCGGGTGGTCGCGGAAGTGGCGCGCGATTTTCTCGTAGGCCGGATCCATGCGCATCGCCATGTCGGCGGTGGTCATGATGATCGGCACTTTCTTCGACGCATCGTGCGCGGCCGGTGCCATGTTGCTGTCGGTCGCCTGCTTCGGTGTCCACTGCCAGGCACCCGCCGGGCTCTTGGTCAACACCCAGTCGTTGCCGAATAGCATATCGAGATAGCTCATGTCCCACTTCGTCGGTGTCGGTGTCCACGAGCCTTCCAGGCCGCTGGAAATCGTGTCTCCGCCCTTGCCGCTGCCGAAGCTGCTGCTCCAGCCCAAGCCCATCTGCTCGATGGGGGCGGCTTCGGGTTCGGGGCCAACGTGGGTCGCCGGGCCGGCACCGTGACATTTGCCGAAGGTATGGCCGCCGCAGGTGAGCGCGACGGTTTCATAATCATTCATCGCCATGCGCGCGAAGGTCTCGCGCACATCGCGGGCGGAGCCCAATTGATCCGGGTTGCCGTTCGGGCCTTCCGGGTTCACATAGATCAGGCCCATTTGCACTGCGGCGAGCGGGTTTTCAAGGTTATGGTCGCCGCTGTAGCGCTCGTCCGCCAGCCACTTGCCCTCGGCTCCCCAGTAGATGTCTTCTTCCGGCTCCCAGATGTCCGCACGTCCGCCGCCGAAACCGAAGGTCTTGAACCCCATCGATTCCAGCGCGACGTTGCCGGCGAGGATCATCAGGTCGGCCCAGGAAATTTTCCGGCCATACTTCTGCTTGATCGGCCAAAGCAGCCTGCGCGCCTTGTCGAGGTTGACGTTGTCGGGCCAACTGTTGAGGGGAGCAAAGCGCTGGTTACCGGTTCCTGCGCCGCCGCGACCATCGTTGACGCGGTAGGTGCCGGCGCTGTGCCAGGCCATGCGGATGAAAAGCGGGCCATAGTGACCGTAATCCGCCGGCCACCAATCCTGCGAATCGGTCATCAGCGCTTGGAGATCCTGCTTCACGGCCTTCAGGTCGAGGCTCTTGAATTCCTCGGTATAGTTGAACGCCTCGCCCATGGGGTCGGACAGCGATGACTGCTGGTGCAGGATGTTCAGCTTCAGTTGATTGGGCCACCAGTCTGCGTTCGATCGGGAGCCGGCGACGGTGCTTGTGTGGGCATCGCCCGAGAATGGGCATTTGGCTTCGGTTGACATGGCTATCTCCTTTGGTTGTTTGAAACAGGCTGCACGGTCAGCATAGCGTGGGGGCATCAATCGATCAAATTATGCACTATAAATTTTGTCCATCATCCTGAATTTACCCTTTTCCGGAACTTTTACTTGCTTCCGTTACGTGCCAGCAACAGACCGTCAGTGGGATTGCCTTGACCGCGCGGAATTCGGCCTGAGCAGACCGTGGCAATTTTCTAAAAAGTGATACTGGCGCATCTTTCGGGAACGTCCGGTTTCAGGTTTTCGGAACTCAAACTTTCGACCAGAACCGGCCATTCATAAAACACACATAATTTCGCCCCCTTCAAAGATGAGCGGCGTGTTGACACACACCACCGCACCGGAATACAGTCCGACCCACTTGCAAATCTACTAGATGCACATCCCGCCGCATGAACGGCGCGAGGCTCACAGCAGAATCCCCAGATCAGGAGCTGGCCGCAAGATGCAAACCCGCAATGACGGGTACTAGTATATAAACCCATTAATTACGAAACATAATGCCGAGCCATTTTTACATC
>CAZMWC010000301.1:0-2729 GCA_964569805.1 uncultured Gallionella sp. | reverse complement strand
GCCATCGGCATCGCCATCGGCTCGGTGCTGGCGGCAAAATTCGTCAAGCTGGAACACTCGGTAAAAGTGCTGCCGGTGGGTATCGCAATGGGCGTGGCCGTACTGCTGATGATCCCCGTTACCAGCAGCACGCTGGCAATTCTATTGCTGATTGCAATCGGGGCGATGGGCGGTTATTTCGTGGTGCCGATGAACGCGTTGCTGCAGCATCGCGGCCACTTGCTGATGGGTGCCGGACGCTCCATCGCGGTACAGAATTTCAACGAAAATTTGAGCATCTTCGCCATGCTGGGGCTGTATGCCGTGATGGGAAAAATGGAATTGCACATCTATTACATCATCATGGTTTTCGGACTGCTGCTGGCCGGCATCATGGCCGCGCTGTATAAAAAACACGGCCACGATCGGTATATTTAACCTATAAAACGCAGTTGGAATTTGTAGGAGCGGGCCATGCCCGCGAATATATTGGTCGCGGGCATGACCCGCCGTTCCATAACAGCCATATCCAATAACAGATGCACCTGAGCGAAGAAGTATATTTTTAGGGAGCCCTTTACTTACTCGGATGCGGATGTGACTGAAATAGACTCGGCATATAACGTTTCGAGCTGCGCCTCTTCGAGCCCCAAAGTTTGCAGGCAGGCAGCTCCCAGTTTCGGCCATTCGCGCGTGAAGCTCAAGCCGAGTTGCTGTTGCACGAGATATTCCGCAAGTTGAGAAATTGCGATAAGTTTTCGGCTCAACGTGGGCAACCTGGAGCTGGCCGAGGACAGCGCCGCAAGGTCGTGATGATTGCGGATGGCGAGGCATATCTCTTCCGGCAACCACCAGCTTTGCGACAGGATGCAGCCTACCATGGCGTGATTGGTCGGCATTTCGGTCTGTTCCACTTCGATAAAACTGCGCACGCCATCGCGGTTGGCGGCATCAAGCGCTGCACGGTAATTCGGGAAACGCTTCATCAGGATCGGGATGCCGCAGTCGCGGAACAGGCCGAAGGTGTAGGCATCCTCGGCCATGACACCGGTGATGCGGAGGTGCTGTACCAGCCAGCCGGACAAGTTCGCGATGCGCGCCGAGGCATCCCAGAAACGTTCCATGGGCGCGGTGTATGGAAAGGTGTTGCGCAGGATGAGACCGGCCACGGCGCGGCTTGAAGCTCGCAAGCCAAGCACCGTGAGCGCCTCGTTCACCGAGCGCACCCGCTGGCGCATGCCGAAGAAAGGCGAGTTGGCGGTCTTGATGAGTCCGGCCGAGATACCGACATCCGAGCCGACGATCTCCGAAAGGCGATGATAGTCCGGTTCATCTTTCTGGGATTCGTCCATGAACCGGCTGAGTATGGCCGGGCAAGGCGGAATACCGATGTCGCGGAGCGAGCGTTCGAGCAAGCCGTCAACTTCCAGCACATTGCCATTCATTTCGCACTCCTTGTTTTCAGCCAAGGCAAAAGAATCTCCTCGGGCATGGGTTTGGCGTAGTAAAAACCCTGTATGGAGTCAACGTCCGCATCGAACAATGCATCGATCTGATCCTTGTTTTCGCAGCCTTCCGCCACGATGGTCATGCCCAGATCATGGCCGAGCCGGGTCACCGACCTGACTACGGCCATAGCGCGCTTGTCTTCCGGCAACACGGTGACAAAGGCGCGGTCCAACTTGAGTTTATTGGCAGGAATATCCTTCAGATTCGCCAGACAGGAATAACCGGTACCGAAATCGTCGATGGCCAGCCCCACGCCTGCGGCGATGGCGTTCTTCAGGTTCTGTTGCACGATGTCGGAAATATCCATGAACAGGGATTCGGTCAGCTCCAGCTCGACATGCTCGGGGCGGACATCGGAGCAGGCCAGCGCCGCGTACAGCGCTTCGGTAAATTTCGGCGACACCAACTGGGCGCGCGAGACGTTGACGGCGACCTTGATGTCATACCCCGACTCATGCAACAGGCGCGCGTGCATCGCGCCCTGCAACAGGCTCCATTCGCCGAGACGGATCACCAGGCCGGTTTTTTCCGCAACCGGGATAAACTTGACCGGCGGAATATTCTGGCCGCCGATGGTGCAGCGCATCAGCGCTTCGACCGCCTCGACCCGCCCGTCTGCGCCAATGATGGGCTGGTAGTGAAGGCGGAAACCACCGGTTTCCAGCGCGGTGTGCAGATCATTCTCGATAGAAAGTTCCTCGCGCGCGAGGGTGACTCCAAGTCGTCCGGGAATAGGCTCGTCGCCGGAATAGACAATGCAATTGCCGCCACGGTGCTTGGCGGCGAACATGGCGTGATCGGCACGTTCGAGCAGGGTGAGTGCGTCTTCGCCGTGCTCATGGATGGCAATGCCGATGCTGGCGGTTGGATGGAGAGTCAAATTGCCTATGGTCATCGGCGCCTCGATCGTGCTGACAAACTCGGCGGCAAACTGCTGTACCTGGGCGCGGTCGCATTTCGGCAAGAGGAACACAAATTCATCGCCGCCCATGCGCGCGAGTTCCGCGCGCCCGCCCACCCTGGCGCGGAAGCGGAGCGCAAGGTCTTCGATCATCATATTGCCGCCCAGATGCCCGAACGATTCGTTGATCTGCTTAAAGCGGTCGATGTCGATCCAGATAACGGCGAACACATTGCCGCTGATCGTCGCGTCGGCGACGAGCTTCGTTGCGGTCTGCATGCAGCCGAATCGATCCAAGAGTCCGGTGAGCGGGTCTATGCTACTCATGTCGTTATTTGAT
>CAZMWC010000300.1:0-2751 GCA_964569805.1 uncultured Gallionella sp. | reverse complement strand
ACGTCACACAGATCATCGTCGTGGTCGCCGCCGAGCCTTCGTTCAGCGACGAACTACTGGCGCGCTGCCTGGTCGCCGCATACGACCAAAAACTGGACGTGCTGATCGTGCTGAACAAATGCGACCTGAGCGAAGCGGTGGTTGCGGCACGGCGGCGGCTCATGCCCTACAGCGCCATCGGCTACCGCGTGCTGGAACTCAGCGCCAAACAGGACGTGTCCACGCTGCGCCCGCTGTTGCAGAGCCACACCAGCGTGCTGGTCGGGCAATCCGGCATGGGCAAATCCACCCTGATCAACGCTCTGTTGCCGGAAGCCCAGGCCGCCACGCGTGAAATATCCAGCGCGCTGGATTCCGGCAAACACACCACCACGCACGCGCGCCTGTATCGCCTCGACGCAACCAGCTCATTGATCGACTGCCCCGGCGTACAAGCCTTCGGCCTGCACCACCTCAGCTTCGGCGGGATCGAGCAAGGTTTTATCGAGTTCGCCCAATATCTCGGCCAATGCCGCTTCCACGACTGCCATCATGTGCATGAACCGGGCTGCGCGCTGCGCAATGCGGTAGCGGCGGGAAAGATCAATGCGCGCAGACTAGAGCTGTTTCAGCAGATCGCCGCGAACAAGGCGTAGCGGCACAAGAGCGAAATCGGCGGCTTATAGAGCGGTGCCAACAAGTGAAGGGAGAAAGGGTATGGAGCCAGCCAACAGCATGTCATCCGGGCCTTGCGGTCTGATGATTCGGGGTATTCAGGGCAATCTGGAAAATATACACACCGAGATTCTGCAAAGCCTCGATGCCGCAGACTTGGCCGATGTCGTGGCGAGTGAAGCAGTTTCAGATGGCGATGGTGGCTTCATCCGTCTGTGGCTGCGGAATCCCGAAAAATCTGCATGGATGCCCGATAACGACACACTGGGGTTATGCGAACGGCTCCGTCTCGACACACTGGGCAAGCTGTCCGACCTCAAGCGTGAGATCGTTCTCGCCCTGCTGGCCTGTCCGCAGCCGGTCGAGTTTCCCAGCATCGACGAGTTGATTTCGGCCGTGCGCATACGCTGCGACATCGTCGATGCAGCGCGCAAAACACGCCTGGCCTTCGAGACTGCCAGCGCGGAACGCCCGGATGACTGCTGGAGCTACGTGCGCGGCAAGGGGTTCGTCATTCTGCCCGGCGTTTCCCTCATCAACGCGCTGACAAAGGCCACACAGCCCGAGGTTTCCGGGGCGCTCTATTCGTTCTCCTGTTACCGCGCCTCGGAATACGTAATTCTGCTGGCCGTTGCGCGCGAACTGTCCCTCTCCAATCCCGCCCTGTTCGAGCGCCTGCAGTCCATATGGGCATCGCGGGCCATCATGTCGGGCGAGTTCCACGAGGTCTTCCTGCGCGAGCAGGGATCGATGGACGAGCCCTTGCCACCGGGTTACTACGTGCCGGGCGACCGGGTGTGGTTCCGCAACCCCGACGAAGCGTCATCGGAGGCTTCTGGCTTCGAGGGCTCCTGGCTGATTTATCTCGGCAACGGCCTGTTCGCCAATTTCTGGAAACACAACCAGCCCTTTAGCGTGACCAGAAAATGTCTTGAGCTTTACCACTGGCGTCACGCGACCTATCTCGACGACGGGGGGGATCTGCGCATCGACGAAACCAAGGTGACCGCACTGGTCGAGGCCACGCAGCAAGACCCCGCCGAGGTCGCCCGCATCGTCGCGCTGATGTGGCGCTACCGCGAACCCAAAGACATTTACAATGATGGCGGCTGTATCGACACCACCCGCGAATTTCCGCGCTGGGTGCGCCCGGGCACATCCGATCTGGTGCTGCCCGCGCAGTGAAGATGCTACAGCCAGCGACGGGCTTCCATCGGGTGTATGACCGGCAGGAACAAAAGGTGGGTTCTATAAAGGTTCACTAGGGAAGGTCTGATTAAGCCCGTCACACCGGCGAAGGCCGGTGTCCAGTCCATTGAAAACACTGGATTCCGGCCTTCGCCGGAATGACGAATGAGGACTTAATCAGAGCTTCCCTAAATTAACTGCAAACATCACCCGTCTATCTGGGTGTGACGCGGTTTTCCCCGCCGACATCCAATATGCGTACCTTGTCGCCGGGCTGGAATTGATCCTTGCCCGCTTGTACGATTGAAATGAGTCGCCCATTTTCAAGCCTTATCGTAATTTCCATGCCATCTTCCCGGGTTAGGCCCTCTTCCGCTGCCGCGCCCACCATACCGCCACCTACCGCACCCAGAACCGATCCGACCGCACTGCCCTTACCCTTGCCCACAGAGCTGCCAGCAATGGCTCCGACAACAGCGCCCGCACCTGCGCCAATAGAGGTCTTCGTACCTTCGATTTTAATCGCCCGTAAGCTTTCTACCGTACCCAGCTGGACATTCTGCACCCGGCGCGCCTCATCGCGGCTGTACGTATCACCTGACTTACTGGCGGCACAACCACCGAGGGCAATGACCATACCCAGCAGCAGAAAAAACTTGGTCTGTTCCATAATGGTATCTCCCTAATTTATCTCGAGTCACATCATATCCTGCATCTTCGATTGCCGTATTAGTGTACTGTTACACGCTCAAAAAGCTGACAAGTTAGTACACCATCCGACAATAAAGTTCTCCGGCGGTTCGGTCACAAAAAATTTGACGTTACCCCATCCAGAGCGGCGGCTCATCCATCGCCGCGATCTGTTCGCGCAATTCCAGAATCCGGTCCTGCCAGTAGCGCTGGGTATTG
>CAZMWC010000299.1:0-2794 GCA_964569805.1 uncultured Gallionella sp. | reverse complement strand
TGTTCCGCTGCCACACCATCATGAACTGCGTGGATGTGTGCCCGAAAGAACTGAACCCGACCGAGGCGATCGGCAGCATCAAGGATATGATGGTCAAGCGCATGGTATGACATCATCCCCTCGCCCCTTGTGGGAGAGGGTTAGGGAGAGGGGTAGGATGAACAATACCGGACAAATTTTTGCCAAGCAGCTTCGCCGCAATATGACGGATGCCGAAAAATTGCTTTGGTATCGCCTGCGAGGGCATCGGCTGAACGGCATGAAATTCAAGCGTCAGCAGTTGCTAGGTAATTACATAGTTGATTTTGTTTGTTTCGAAGCCAAGGTGGTGGTAGAGGTGGACGGAGGCCAGCATCTGGATAGCAAGCAAGACCAGCAGCGGGATGCTTGGTTGTGTAGCCAAGGGTTTAAGGTGCTGCGTTTCTGGAACAACGAAGTACTGGAACAAACAGAGGCAGTGCTGGAGAGGGTTTGCCAGTCACCCCCCTCTCCCCCGCCCCTCTCCCGCGAGGGGAGAGGGGATAGGTGTTTGGAACGGGTGCGTTGGCGCGCACGGCGCGGTTTGCTGGAACTGGATATCGTGCTGGGGCGCTTTATCGAAGCGCACTATGCGCAGCTCGACGATGCCGGGCGGCAAGCGTTCGAGGTATTGCTGGATATGCCCGACAACCCGCTCTGGGACATGATTGCGGGCAGGTTGGAGGCGGTGCCGGGTGAACAGCAGGCATTGCTGGAAAAAATCAGGGCGGTTTGATTTTGGTAGGTGCGAATTCATTCGCACAAAACGTGATGATGTGCGAATGTATTCGCACTTACAGGAAGAGAAAATAATGGAAAATAAACGTATCGCAACACTGACGCTGGATGATGGGCGCAGCATCGAATTGCCAATCCTGTCAGGCACATTGGGGCCGGATGTGATCGATATCCGCAGCCTCAACAAGCTGGGTGTATTTACTTACGATCCGGCGTTCTTTGTCACGGCGAGCTGCTCTTCCAAAATTGCCTTTATCGATGGCGATGCCGGCTTGCTTTATTACCGTGGTTACCCCATCGAGCAACTGGCCAAACACTCGGATTTTCTCGAGGTGTGCTATCTGCTGTTGAACGGTGAATTGCCGGATGCCGCGCAGAAAACCGCTTTCGATGCCAAGGTGAAGGAACACACCATGGTGCACGACCAGATGAATAAATTCTTCACCGGCTTCCGCCGCGACGCGCATCCGATGGCGGTAATGGTGGGTGTGGTGGGCGCGCTGTCGGCGTTTTATCACGACTCTCTGGATATTAATAACCCGGAACACCGTGAAATTTCGGCGATGCGCATGCTGGCAAAAGTGCCGACCATAGCGGCGATGGCGCATAAGTACCACACCGGCTTCCCGTTCATGTATCCGAAGAACAAGCTCAGCTACGTGGAAAACTTCATGCAAATGATGTTCGCCATACCGGCAGAGGATTATGTGCCCAACCCGGTACTGGTGCGCGCGTTGGAGCGTATTCTGATTTTGCATGCCGACCATGAGCAGAATGCATCCACTTCGACAGTACGCTTGGCCGGTTCGAGCGGCGCTAACCCGTTCGCCTGCATTGCTTCCGGCATTGCCGCGCTGTGGGGGCCGGCGCACGGGGGTGCCAACGAAGCCGCGCTGAATATGCTGGAAAGCATCGGAGATATATCGCGGGTAAAGGAATATGTGCAGGGCGTGAAAGACAAAAAATATCGCCTGATGGGTTTTGGCCATCGTGTGTACAAAAATATGGACCCGCGCGCTTCGGTGATGCGCGAAACCTGCTATGAGGTGTTGAAGGAATTGGGGTTGGAAAACGACAAACTGTTCGAGCTGGCGATGGAGCTGGAGCGCGTCGCCTTGAGCGACCCGTATTTTATCGAGCACAAGTTGTATCCAAATGTGGATTTTTATTCCGGCATCGTGCTGCGCGCACTGGGTATCCCGGTCAATATGTTCACGGTGATTTTTGCGGTGGCCCGCACCATCGGCTGGATTTCGCAATGGAACGAGATGATGGTCGAGCAAGATCACAAAATCGGGCGGCCCCGCCAGTTATATGTCGGCGCGGTGCGGCGCGATTACGTGCCGGTCGGTAGTCGGATGAGCGCAGGTTGAGTTCAACCCGAACAAATTTAAGCGACATGCAGCCATTTCGTGCCTACCGAATTTTTGAGGAAGGCGGCCAATCCGCCGGACGTTTCGTCGAGTTGACGTTGGATGACCTCGATCCCGGCGAGGTGGTCATCCAGGTTCATTATTCCAGCATAAATTATAAGGACGCACTCGCCGCTACCGGCGCAGGCAAGGTGATACGCCGCTTTCCATGCGTGGGCGGCGTGGATGCGGCAGGGGTGGTGGCCAGTTCGTCGGATATACGTTTCAAGGCAGGCGACGAAGTGATTGTCACCGGCTACGGCATGGGGGTGGAGCACGATGGCGGCTATGCCGAATATGTGCGCGTACCCGCCGATTGGGTGGTGCCGTTACCGCAGAACCTGACGCTGTTCGAGGCGATGGCGCTAGGCACGGCGGGTTTTGCCGCCGCGCTATCCATTCACCGGCTGGAGCAGAATGAGCTGCGCCCGGAAAGTGGCAGGGTAGTTGTGACCGGCGCAACAGGCGGAGTGGCGAGCCTGGCTATCCAGATGCTGGCGCAACTGGGTTACCACGTGGTTGCATTGACTGGAAAAGACGGTGAACACGATTATCTGAAATCACTTGGCGCGGCTGAAATTCTGCCGCGCAAGGGATTGCAGATGGGCACACGCCCTCTGGAAAAA
>CAZMWC010000298.1:0-2811 GCA_964569805.1 uncultured Gallionella sp. | reverse complement strand
GTCGCAATTTTTCGCTCGCGCCTTGCCTGGCTTAGAAACTTGAATTTTTAGAGGCTCCCTAAAATTACATGCAGGCACTCGTTGTTCACAACCCGGTCGATTTGCCGCTACGCAGCCGCTCGCTGATTGTAGCCTCGGTAGCGCTCGCGCATATTTTGCTGTTGTGGTCATGGGTATCGCTGCCTAATTTGTCCAAACCGGCGCATCACGAAATGTCGGTCAGCGTGACGTTGCCCAGCCCGCCGCAGGCCGCCCCGGTAGAGCCCGAACCGGATCCGGTGGCGAAGCCCAAACCTGCCGAGCCACGGCAGATACAGCCCGCGCCGCAGGCAGCGCCGGAAGCGCCAGTGGAAACGCTACAGCCCGCCTCGCCGGCATTGCCAAGCGCGCCTGCCCAGCCGGCGGTAACTCCGCCCGGCACACCGGATCGGGAGCCGGATTATCAGGCCGCTTATCTGAATAACCCGATACCCGCTTATCCGATGGTGGCGCGACGCATGGGTTGGCAGGGCAAGGTGGTGCTGAATGTCGAAGTGCTGGCAAGCGGCTTGCCGGGACAGATCAAGTTGCACCAAAGCAGCGGGCACGACGTGCTGGACAACGCGGCAGTGAGGGCGGTGAGCGGTTGGCGGTTTGTCGCGGCGCGCCAGGGCGGGCAGGTGATCACCAAATGGTTTTTGGTTCCAATCCCTTTTATTTTGAAAGAAGCAGAATGAACAGTTTTTTATCCGAATCGCCGATTATCAGTGCCACACTGGGTTTGTTGATATTGTTCTCCATCATTACCTGGTCGATCATCGCGACCAAATTATGGCAGTATTGGCGTGACAGCAAGGATAACCGCGCTTTCAACGAGTCGTTTTGGGTGGCCGGGGAATGGCAACAAGCGGCGCGCATCAGCGGAGACATGCCCGGCAATCAGGCATATCTGGCGCAGGCCGGTTTTGCCGAGCTGCGCGATGCGCAGAAACAAGCCAGCGACATGAAACATCTCGGCTCGCCGCAGGATGGTTTGGAGCGCAGCTTGCGCCAGGCGGTGCAAAACCTGCAACGAAAACTGGAGGGTGGCTTGGCAATACTGGCCAGTATCGGTTCGACATCTCCGTTTGTCGGACTATTTGGTACGGTGTGGGGCATCATGCACGCGCTACAGGACATCAGCAAGACCGGCTCGGCCAGTTTGGATATTGTGGCGGGGCCGATCGGTGAGGCATTGATCGCCACTGCCATCGGCATCGCCACAGCGCTGCCCGCGGTGCTGGCATATAACTTTTTTCTGCGGCGGATGCGCCTGTCCATAGCAGATCTGGAAAATTTTGCGCATGATTTTATGCGTTTGGCAGCAAAGCACGACTATAAGGCATAGCCGAAAAGGAAAAAATCAAATGGCGTTCCAGAATAATTCCAGCCAGGAAATGATGAGCGAGATCAATGTCACACCGCTGGTGGACGTGATGCTGGTGCTGCTGGTGGTGTTCATCGTCACGGCGCCGTTGCTGTCGCAGTCGCTGGAGGTGAAGCTGCCCAAAACGGCGGCGGTGGCGGCGCGTATGGATACCAAGCAACAGACTCTTACCATCAACGCGCAAGGGCAAATAGCGCTGGAAAGCGTTTCCCTGAACGACAAGGAATTGGCGCAGCAGCTCGCTGACTCTGCAGCAGGGAAGGATAACTTCGAGTTGCACGTCCATGCCGACGAGACCGTCCCTTATGGACGTGTGGCGCAAATCATGGCCATCGCGCAACATGCCGGGGTGAGCAAGTTGTCGTTCATGACGATGGCGGGGCAATAATCTTACTGTGTCATGAGGCGCTGAAGGGCGCATTGCGGCGTTAAAATCGAACTCGGAGTGCTCATTTACCGGCATGTAAACTGTGCTTCCTCGTCCGATTTTGCGTTGCACTGCATCCCTTGGCACTGCATCCCTTGATCGCTTCATGACACAGTAAGAATAAGCGGTGCAGATTGATGCGGTTCGCAAGCTCACCACGCTGGGTCAATAAGCAACACGCTGCGTTCTTTATGCCGCCTTGCGTAGCGTCTTGTGGATATTGATGTCGTCGTATGGGGCAAAGAGGCCGTCGGTGCGCTTTTCGATTAATTCAAGCTCCGCAAGCATCTGGACATCATCATAGACATTCCGGTAATCGCGGTTGAGCTGCACGGCCAATTGCCGGATGCTCAAACCTTCATGCTGGGCAACATATTCCAGCAGGTTCATTCTTTTGTCTGTCAGCACAGCATGCAATTGCCCGTAGCTTGAAAACGACAGCCTGGTGCCGGCATCTGCCATTTCTTCACCCGCATCCACCCGTGCCGCCCATTCCAACAGCGCCTGTTGTTCATCTTTAGGATTGAGAACTGCGATTTCAATGTGTTTCATTTGATTTCTCCCGATAGCATTTCGATGTCTGCGTCAAAATCGGTCAGCAGTTGCACAAGCGACATAAAAACATACACCGACTCCACCTCTTCCGGCCCGGCGTGACGATGATCGCCTTTTCCGGTTTCGTTGTCATAGCGCACAATGGTCTTACCGTTTTTGCCACAATAAAGCCGATACTTCAGCGCGTGCGGCCTGCTCTCGGTCGTTTGCGGTAGTCTCCATATCTTGCGCTGAATAATGCGACCATCAGCGAGAACAGTTTTTGTATCAAGAATTAGCCGCGCTTTCATGATGGTATTTTATACCATCATGAAGAGATTGCAATGGCAAGGATTCACAACGAGAAAGGCTACCTAACGGGCATGGCAAGTTGCTACCCCTGATAATGAAACTCGCCATGCCCGTTTCCCCCTATCCAAATCCC
>CAZMWC010000297.1:0-2828 GCA_964569805.1 uncultured Gallionella sp. | reverse complement strand
GCGGCACGCCGCTGTTCTTCCAGCGCGGGCAAGGCGCTTATGTATGGGATGCCGATGGGAAGAAATATACCGATTACGTCGGATCGTGGGGGCCGATGATCGTCGGACACTGCCACCCCGAAGTGGTCAAGGCAGTGCAGGATGCGGCTGCGCAGGGCTTGGGTTTCGGCGCGCCGACCGCGAGCGAACTGGAGCTGGCGAATCTGCTGTGCAAGATTCTGCCTGACCTGGAGATGGTGCGTCTGGTCAGTTCCGGCACCGAAGCCACGATGAGCGCGATCCGGCTGGCGCGCGGTTTCACCGGGCGCTCGCGTATCGTCAAGTTCGAGGGCTGTTATCACGGCCATTCCGACGGTCTGCTGGTGAAAGCGGGTTCCGGTGCGCTGACGTTCGGCCAGCCGAGTTCGTCCGGTGTGCCTGCGGAGATCGCCGCGCTGACCACGGTGCTGGACTACAACGATGCCGCAGGATTGGAAAAAACCTTCGCCGCGATGGGTAACGAAATCGCGGCGGTGATCGTCGAAGTGGTGGCAGGCAACATGAATCTCGTCACGCCGAAGCGCGAGTTTCTGGATGCGATGCGCAATCTATGCACTAAACATGGTGCGGTGCTGATCCTCGACGAAGTGATGACCGGGTTCCGCGTCAGTCTGCAAGGCGCGCAAGGCTATTACGGCATCAAGCCCGACCTCGTCACGCTGGGCAAAGTGATGGGCGGCGGCTTGCCCGCTGCGGCGTTCGGCGGACGGCGCGACATCATGCAATGCCTCGCGCCATTGGGTGCGGTGTATCAGGCGGGTACGCTGTCAGGCAACCCGGTGGCGGTGGCGGCAGGGCTGGCCACACTCAAGCTGGTGCAGGCACCGGGCTTCTACGAACACCTGGCGCAACGGGCAAAACAGCTCACCGAAGGGTTGACTGCTGCGGCACAGAAGCACGGCATCGCATTCTGTGCGCAATCGGTCGGTGGCATGTTCGGGCTGTATTTCAGCAAGGCGCTGCCGACCAGCTATGCCGAAGTGATGGCCTGCGACAAGGAGGCGTTCAATCGCTTCTTCCACGCCATGCTGGATGCGGGCGTATATCTCGCGCCGTCGGCTTTTGAGGCGGGCTTTGTGTCTGCCGCGCACACCGAAGCGGACATCGCGGCAACCATTGCCGCTGCCGATAAAGTTTTTTCTGACTGGAAATGATGGAAGCCTCTAAAACCGTAGCGAGCGGCTCAAGTGCAAGGCGCACGGCGCGCAACGAACGAGACATACCTGGCCGGGTAGGCGAGGAGCGAAAACACAGTTTCGGCGTAGGCTCATATTGGCACAGCCAATGTGAAACCGCGCAGCGGTGGCCGAAGCCAACACCGTGCAACGCGGCAATTGAGTCGCGCAGTAGGTTTTAGAGGCTTCCATGGGACTATTCTCGCAAGCGGCGTTCTACACCACCGTCAACCACATCAAGGATTTGCCGCTGCATGGCGGCAAGGAAGTGGCCTTCGTCGGACGCTCCAATGCGGGCAAATCGAGCGCCATCAACACACTGGCCAACCACACACGTTTGGCCTACACCAGCAAAACGCCCGGGCGCACGCAACATCTCAATTATTTTTCACTGGGCGATGACAACTACCTGGTGGATCTGCCTGGCTACGGCTATGCCAAAGTGCCGCCCGACATCCAGCAGCATTGGGAAGCGCTGCTGAGCAAGTATTTGCAAACCCGCGAAGAATTGGCCGGGCTGGTGGTCATCATGGATGCGCGCCATCCGTTGACCGAACGCGACCAGGGTATGCTGGACTGGTTCGCGCCCACCGGAAAGCCCATTCACATCCTGCTTACCAAATCAGACAAGCTTAGCCGCCAACAGGCCACGCTGACGCTGAATCGCGTAAAATCACACTTGGCCGAGCATTTTTCGCAGTGTTCCGTGCAATTGTTTTCCAGCCTGAAGAAGCTCGGTGTGGAAGAGGCGGAAGCGGTGATTGCGGGCTGGCTTAAAGGGAAAGTTATGTAGGTCTGGCTGGATGAAGAACTGACAAACAAAAAAATGCCTCTGGAACAAAGGGGAACAAAGTCCAGAGGCAAAGCCTTAACAAAGATTAAGGTACACGTTCAGGGAGGAGAAACGCGGAATGATTCATCATCATTCGCGGTGTCAGATAAGCGTTTTCTAAAATAGTTCCAGAGAAAATAAAGTTTTTAGGAAAAATCATGCAAACACTAGGCCAATACCCACAAACCAGAATGCGCCGCATGCGCCGTGATAAGTTTTCACGGGACTTGATGCGTGAGCATGTGCTCACACCGACAGATTTTATCTACCCGGTTTTTGTGCTGGAAGGCCGCAATAAAGCCGAAGATGTGAAGTCCATGCCGGGGGTGCAGCGCAAGACGCTGGATCTGCTGCTCAAGGATGCCGAACAATGCGTCAGGTTGGGTATCCCAGTGATGGCGCTGTTTCCGGTGATCGATGCGTCGCTGAAGAGCCTGGATGCATGCGAAGCGTACAACCCGGACGGCCTGGTGCCGCGTGTGGTGGCTGCGCTGAAAAAGAATTTTCCCGAACTCGGCGTGATGACCGATATCGCCCTCGACCCCTACACCAGCCACGGACAGGACGGCCTGATCGACGACAGCGGTTATGTCCTAAATGACGAAACTGTCGCGGTACTGGTGCGACAGGCACAGACCCACGCCGCCGCCGGAGCGGACATCGTCGCACCCTCCGACATGATGGACGGGCGCATCGGCGCGGTGCGCGCCGCACTGGACGCACATAAGCACATCCACACCCGCATCATGGCCTATTCCGCCAAATACGCCTCCAGCTTCTAC
>CAZMWC010000296.1:0-2835 GCA_964569805.1 uncultured Gallionella sp. | reverse complement strand
CGAGGCGATAAAGTCGGAGAAATTGATGTCTTCCTGTTCCATGGTTCATCCTTTAGCAGGGTGTTGATTCTACTTTGCGGCTTGGTGCGAAACCGCTTCCTCGATGCCAATGATAGCAGACCCTACAAGGGTGTCCATGAGCGCAGCGAATTGCACCATCTGCGTGAAGTGCGTGAAGAACAATTTTGGCGCAATTCCATTGCGGCCCACTTTGCTGTTCCGGTGTGGCAGCGTTTGGCTGGTGGTAGAATGCGCGCCTTATTTTGTAGGGCACACCATGTTATCCACCGCAAACATCACCATACAGTTCGGGGCGAAACCCCTGTTTGAAAATGTATCCGTCAAGTTCGGCGACGGCAACCGCTACGGCCTGATCGGCGCGAACGGTTGCGGCAAGACCACTTTCATGAAAATCCTCGGCGGCGACCTGGAGCAAAGTTCCGGCGAGGTGATGCTGGACAAAGGCGAACGTTTGGGCAAGCTGCGTCAGGATCAGTTCGCCTATGAGGACATGCGCGTACTGGATGTGGTGATGATGGGCCATGCCGAGATGTGGGAAGCGATGTCGGAGCGCGATGCGATCTACGCCAACCCGGATGCTTCGGAAGAAGACTACATGCGCGCCGCCGATCTGGAGGCCACCTTCGCCGAATTCGACGGCTATACCGCCGAGCCGCGCGCCGGCGAATTATTGCTCGGCGTGGGTATCCCCATCGAGTTGCACAACGGGCCGATGCGCGAAGTCGCGCCGGGCTTCAAGCTGCGCGTGCTGCTGGCGCAGGCGCTGTTCTCCAACCCGGACATCCTGCTGCTGGACGAGCCGACCAACAACCTCGATATCAACACCATCCGCTGGCTGGAAGACATCCTCAACGCGCGCAACTGCACCATGGTTATCATCTCGCATGACCGCCATTTTTTGAACAGCGTATGCACGCATATGGCCGATCTGGATTACGGCAAAATCACGGTTTACCCGGGCAACTACAACGATTACATGCTGGCCTCGACCCAGGCGCGCGAACAGCAGTCGTCCGACAACGTTAAGGCCAAGGAAAAAGTTGCCGAGCTGAAAGCCTTTGTGGCACGTTTTTCGGCCAATGCCTCCAAGGCCAAGCAGGCTACCTCGCGCGCGCGCCAGATCGATAAAATCAAGATCGAAGACATCAAGCCTTCCAGCCGCCAGTATCCGTTCATTCGCTTTGAATACGATGAGCGCGAGAAGCTGCATCGCACTGCGGTGGAAGTCCAGCATATGGCCAAGGGCTTTGACAAGGTACTGTTCTCCAATGTCAACTTCCGCATCGATGCGGGCGAAAAGGTTGCTATCATCGGCCCCAACGGCATCGGTAAAACCACGCTGCTGCGCTGCATGGCGGGCGACCTCGAACCGGACACCGGCACCATCAAATGGACGGACAAGGCCAAGCTCGGCTACTACGCGCAGGACCACGCGCACGAGTTCGCCGAGAATATTGACATGATGGAATGGATGATCAACTGGCGCGGTCCGCACGACGACGATCAGGTGGTGCGCGGCACGCTGGGGCGCTTGCTGTTTTCCGGCGACGACGTGAAGAAAAAAGTAAAAGTGCTGTCCGGCGGCGAAAAGGGGCGCATGCTGTTCGGCAAGTTGATGCTGGCAAAACCCAATGTGCTGCTGATGGACGAACCGACCAACCACATGGATATGGAAGCGATCGAATCGCTTAACACCGCGCTCGACCTGTACAAAGGCACGCTGATATTCGTCAGCCATGACCGCGAATTTGTATCGTCACTGGCGACGCGCATCATCGAGATTTCCGCCAGGGGCGTGACGGACTATCATGGCAACTACGAAGAGTATCTGCGCGATCAGGGGATGGCGCTTTAATCACCGCGAGGAAACCGATCATGAACGAGCGACGCTATACCCTTACGCTATCCTGCCCGGATCGGGTCGGCATCGTCGCGGCAGTAAGCGGTTTTGTCGCGCAGCATGGCGGTTTCATCGTTGAAGCCAGCTACCACACCGATCAGGAAACGCAGCGGTTTTTCATGCGCCAGGAGATACGCGCCGATTCACTACCGTTTGATGCGGCTGAATTGCGCGCACGTTTCGCCACCTTGGCCGCTGAATTTGAAATGAGCTGGCAGGTCAGCGATTCCGCCGCGAAGAAGCGCGTGGTGATACTGGTCAGCCGGCAGGATCATTGCCTGAATGACTTGTTGCATCGCTGGCGCAGCAGGGAGCTGGAGGTGGAAATCCCCTGCGTTATCTCCAACCACGAAGATTTGCGCGGCTTTGTCGAGTGGCACGGCATCCCGTTTCACCACGTACCCCTGCCCAACAATAATGAACAAGCCAAGTCTGCCGCCTTTGCGGAAATTGCAAAACAGTTCGATGCGGTGCGCGGCGATATTATGGTGCTGGCGCGCTTCATGCAGATTGTGCCGCCGGATTTATGCGAGCGTTATGCCGGGCGCATCATCAACATCCACCACAGTTTCCTGCCTTCCTTTGCGGGTGCCAAACCTTACCACCAAGCCTATCAGCGCGGCGTGAAGCTGATCGGCGCAACCTGCCATTACGCTTCCGCCGAGCTGGATGCCGGGCCGATCATCGAACAGGACACCATGCGTATCGACCACGGCGACACGGTCGAAGACATGGTGCGCTATGGCAAGGACATCGAAAAAGCGGTGCTGGCGCGCGGCTTGCGCTATCACGTGGAAGACCGCGTGCTGGTGTGCGGCAACAAGACCATCGTATTTCGTTAACTTTTGATCTTCCAGATATCAGGAGAGATTGAGATACACCTCGCCCTTGTCCACGCGCGCCCGGTAACGGTG
>CAZMWC010000295.1:0-2842 GCA_964569805.1 uncultured Gallionella sp. | reverse complement strand
TCCACCAATCGGCATCTTGCTTAATTACTGCTGTGTAGTTTGAATTCATAACTTGTTCTCCTTTTGGGCATCATAGCAAAAGAGTGCAAGAAGCTCTAACGCAAAGATGAGGGGCTGCGCGCTTTTGCGCAGTCCCTCTCGACAGCCGGGTGAGCACATTTTCATTGCCGAGCCGCCCTGCGAATGCCAACGACGACGAACCCCGCAACACCAGCAGCAAGGCACGACCAATGCAAAGCGCTGAGTGACATAGCACCCAAGAGTGGGTTGGCTTCACTAAGCGGTGCAAATGGGCGAATGTCACTGTGCATAAAACTATCGAGCACGATATGGGAATAGCTACCTAGTGCAGCCCCGATAACCACCGGGCGAATTTTAAGTTGCTTCCAACCGAACAGGTTTGGCAGGGATACGACTGATGCCAATCTCAGCGCGCCAACGAACAGCGCACAGGTCAACAACAGAATGATGGGTGCGCCGACATATGTGTGGAAGAAGCGATGCAATGGAAACTGGCCCGTGACCATGAAGTACAGAGGCTCCACGTCGATGAGAACATTCGCAGCACAGAACGCCAAGAAGCTGACCTGCTTGGGTGCCGCTGCATGAAACGCAGCTCCTGGGCCGAAGTGAAAGGGAGTGAAGGGCATATGCCGTGGGCTTTAACGTAGAAGTGAGGGGCTGCGCGTTTTTGCGCAGCCCCACTCGACTGCCGGGTTAGCGACCACGTATGCGACCAACCCAATAACGGGGTTTACGGGCATGATGTGCAGTTGCAAAAATGACTATGCCACTATCCTCTGGCCGATAGAAAAGCGAGAAAGGAAAACCTTTGAGAAAAACGCGCCTCGTGTTTGAAGCAGACGGTGTCCCTGATAGCGGGAAAGCCAACGCTCTGGCAGTTGCTTCTTCGACGGCTTTGGTAAAGCGCACTCCTAAGCCAGGTTGGGCTTCGTTGTAATAAACGACCTCAGCAAGAAACTCTTGACGAGCCTCTGCGACAAACCGTGCTCGCCTCACGGGGTCATACGCCTTGCTTCAGCAAAGACATCCTCAGCAGGGTAGGTCTGTAGCTCACCTCTGTCGAATGCAGCAACACGTTTCTCGATTTCTCGCTCCCACTCCAATTCGATTTCGGATAGTGATGAGTCATGTAGTGACTCAAGAAGAACCTCGGCAAGTTGGGCGCGCTCTTCAGGCAAAAGTGCACATGCTTGTTGTTCTAACTCGGCTAGTAAAGCGGACATGGTGAATACTCCTTGGCTGTGATCGGGAAATTTTACTCTTGGCGTGTCCAGTTGTCTTGGTTTGGTCGCTAACGTCTGAATTCACCGGCGCTGCGCGGTTTTATCGCTTCGCTACTGCCGATGAACTCGGCGTATGGCTATCTGAGCTTAACAGTTATTAGGGGATTGTTTTGTCATGCTTGCGAGACCAAAGTACTTGCAGGAGCTTGATGCCAAAGCCAAGGAACATGGCTCCAGCAATGAGGCCGCCGATAAGTACCCGCGGTGACTCGGACGACCACTTGGCACCTAGGAAAATGGCAAAGGCGATGCCGATTACCAAGGCGAGAACTGCGAGAAGCCCCAATGGAAGCGACAGCGCAATACGAACAGCGACTGCCTCTGGAGTGGGGGAACGCGACTTTAGGTAACGTACCGCATCGAGCGCAGAGACAAGTGTGAGAGGCAGAAGCAATAGGAGTGCAATCAGGGTGGATGCCAACCCGAGACCCGATGGCCAGTAAGTTACCCCGACACAGGCTGTGAGAACCAGGGCAGCCAGGATTAGCGAAAAGCGGATGGTCGGAGACAAGGTCAATCCCCTAACGTAGAGCTGACCGGCGCTGCGCGGCTTTATCGCGCAGCGTCCAGCGACCGAAGGGAGCGAGGTCAAGCGCTATGTTAGGGCTTGGACGTTCCATTGGGAGCCAAAACACCTTCTTTGCGCAAGCGACGCAACAACTCGCCGACCATTGCTTTTAACTCGTGATGCCGAGTAGTTAGCTGAGGTGCGTATTGAACCAACGATTTATGTCTGGCCTGGGCGTTTGCTTGATGGATAGGGGACTGAGATTCTTGGGCCAGTACCGCTGCATATTCAAGCTTTTGCAGCAAATCGTTATTCATGCGGTACGAGTCGATTAGCCCGCGCGACTTTGCATAAGTAGCAACGATTTGCTTTCGGAGATCGTGATCTTTGATCTTCCCGATGAAAAACGAGTTCGAGTTGTAAATCGTGAAGTAGTCCTGAGTTATCGGCCAATAGAACAGAAGTGGCGCATTGGCTTGCAGTGCTTCAGCATGGGCACCGATGCTCGAAATATATAACTCCCACAATGTTTCAATTTCGTCGTGAATGCCTTGAAGTAACCCAAGAAGATGGTCCGCATCTTTCCTTGCTGCTTCATTTCGCTCCAGCCAATGGGCAAGGTACGCTCCAGCAAGAGTGAGCGCGCTGCCTATCAGCGCACCCACGCCGGAGGAGAGAAGTGCGTCAGCATTCCAAGAAAAGTCAGCCATGAGAACTCCTGAAAGCCCTAACGAAGCTGTAGAAAAAGTCTATCCATACCGCATCGTGCCGTGAACCAATCCAAATATCAAGGTCAAACTTCGGACTGATATTTTGGAGAAGTAAATGGCGCGCTACAAACACATCGACACCAGCCCGCGATTTCTCGCAGTGGATTTGCAACGGCAGTTGCTGCCCGGCACCTTCGAGCACGCGATGAACCACCTGATCGACAAGGAACTCGATCTTTCCGGTTTTGATACCCGCTTCAAGAATGACGTAACGGGTGCCACCGCTTATCCGCCCGCCATGCTGCTGAAAGTCGTGC
>CAZMWC010000294.1:0-2869 GCA_964569805.1 uncultured Gallionella sp. | reverse complement strand
CGGAAGTCGCCGAACTGGACGATGTGTTTCTTTACACCGTGGACGACATCGCCGAAGTGGTAAAAGACGGCCTGGAGGCGCGCCAGGGCGCGGTAAAAGAAGCCGAGATCATCATCGAGTCCGGTGTGGCAGATTTCGTGCATTGGATGGAATCGCGCGAAGTAGTGCCGACCATCCGCGCGCTGCGCGACCATGCCGAACGCAACCGCCGCCACGAACTGGAAAAAGCCGTCCGCCTGCTGGCCAAGGGCGAAG
Organism: uncultured Gallionella sp.; assembly: GCA_964569805.1. GTDB lineage: Bacteria > Pseudomonadota > Gammaproteobacteria > Burkholderiales > Gallionellaceae > Gallionella. The sequence goes on along the minus strand of CAZMWC010000294.1, from coordinate 2,614 downwards.
ACCCGCAAAGGGTGCTGGAAACGATGAGCAACAGCCTGACCAACAAATTTTTACATGCGCCAACCCATGCGCTCAATCAAGTGCATGGCGATGACCGTGAAGCGTTCCTTGAACTGATCCATCGCCTGTACAACCTGCACACCGACGAATGATTCCGCATAGCCCGTTAGCGTGTCACTCTCCTCACAACCGGCGAAGATTTAACCCACAAGATACTAATGGGAGCCTCTATAAATTCACTTTTGCGGGATGGCAGGCCGGACACGGCGTTGCGAAGCATCCGGGGCGGGCAGGCCTGCTGCTCCGCGCTCCCGCACCCGTCGGCTCCGCCGCACCGTGTCGCGCGGGCACCGCAAGGAGCCGCGCAGCGAATGACGAGACATATCAAATGGATAGGCGAGGAATGAGCGAGCACGCGGCGCGGCGGTTCGCCCGCAAAATGAATTTATAGAGGCTCCCTAATGAATCCTAGTATTTCCGCCAAACTCGCCCAGTTAAGCGAGCGCCTGCTCGAAGTCGATCAACTATTGAGCACCGAAGAAGCCACCAAGGACATGGACACGTTCCGCAAATTGAGCCGCGAACGTGCCGAACTGGAGCCGGTGGTATCGTTGTACCACGCCTACCAGTCTTGCCTGGCCGATATTGGAACCGCACGCGAGATGGCGCAAGACCCGGAAATGCGCGAATTTGCCGATGCCGAAATACTGCAAGGCGAGGAACGCATGGCGCAACTCGACACGGAATTGCAGAAACAGTTACTGCCCAAAGACCCCAACGACGAGCGCAGCGTATTTCTGGAAGTGCGTGCTGGCACTGGCGGCGACGAAGCGGCGCTGTTCGCCGGCGATTTGTTCCGCATGTATGCGCGCTTCGCCGAGCGCAAACGCTGGCAGGTCGAGATCATTTCCGAAAGCCCCGGCGAGATGGGCGGCTACAAGGAAATCATCGCCAGAATTGTTGGTATGGGCGCGTATTCGGTACTGAAATTCGAATCCGGCGCGCACCGCGTACAACGCGTACCGGCCACCGAAACCCAAGGCCGCGTACACACCTCGGCCTGCACTGTCGCGATCATGCCGGAAGTGGATGAGGTCAACGACGTGGTGCTGAATTCCGCCGACCTGCGCATCGACACCTTCCGTGCTTCCGGCGCGGGCGGCCAGCACATCAACAAAACCGATTCGGCGGTGCGCATCACCCATTTGCCGACCGGCGTTGTGGTCGAATGCCAGGACGGCCGCTCACAACACCAGAACAAGGCGCGGGCAATGCAAGTTCTGGCGGCGCGTATCAAGGACGCGCAAGTGCGCGAGCAAAATGCCGCTACTGCCGCCACGCGCAAAAGCCTGGTCGGCAGCGGTGACCGTTCCGAGCGCATCCGCACCTACAACTACCCGCAGGGCCGCGTCACCGACCACCGCATCAACCTCACGCTATATAAAATGGATGCCATCATGGACGGCGACATCTCCGAACTCACCGGCGCGCTGATGGCCGAGCATCAGGCCGAGCAACTTGCCGCGATGTCGGAAGATGTGCTGTAGGCCGGGCTACAGCCCGACTACATACGTGAGATTTTTGCATAATACGCATGAACCCAACCCTTCGGAACATCCTTCACCACAACAGCCAACGCCTGGAAGCCGCTCTGGATCTTGATTCAAGCAGCGCACGTATCGAGGCGCAATGCCTGCTGCAGGCGGTGTTGCAAGTAAACAGGGCCCACCTGCTGACCCATCCCGAACAACAACTCGACAGCGAACAACAAGCGCGCTACACCGCGTTGCTCGAGCGGCGCTTGGCCGGTGAGCCTATCGCTTACATCTTGGGTGAGCGCGAATTCTACGGGCTGAATTTCAAGGTAACGCCCGCCACGCTGATCCCGCGCCCCGATACCGAGTTGCTGGTCGAACTGGCGTTGCAGCGCATCCCGCAATGCGGCACATTTCGGGTGCTGGATATGGGCACCGGCAGCGGTGCGATTGCGTTGAGCATCGCCCATGCGCGGCCTGATGCGGAAGTAATGGCGGTGGATGCATCGCAGGATGCCCTGAATGTGGCAGATGAAAATGCACAGAGATTGAAACTCGGCAATGTGCGCTTGCTGCATAGCGACTGGTTCTCCACGCTGCCGGGTGAGCGATTCGACCTTATCGTCTCCAATCCACCTTACATCGCAGCCACCGATACACATCTGACGCAAGGCGACCTACGCTTTGAGCCATGCAGCGCGCTGATTTCCGGCATGGGCGGGCTGGACGACATCCACCACATCGTCGCAGGCGCGAAGGCACATCTCAACGATGAGGGCTGGCTGTTGCTCGAACATGGCTATGACCAGGCCGAACAGGTGCGAGCATTGTTGCGACAGGCCGGGTTCAGTGAGGTATTTTCTGCGCGCGATTTAGCCGGAATAGAACGGGTAACGGGCGGCAATTCAGGCCGCAGAATCGTAGCGCAAGCGGCATAGCCGAGATACGGTTCTGTCATGTAAACATCAACCAGCATAGGCAATCGCGTGGACTGTGCGCCCAAAAGACGCTATGCTGCGCGCCTCAAAATGCGCTCGTAGCTCAGCTGGATAGAGTATTGGTTTCCGAAGCCAAGGGTC
>CAZMWC010000293.1:0-2874 GCA_964569805.1 uncultured Gallionella sp. | reverse complement strand
CGGACGGGCCGACCATCCAGCGCGCATCCGAACGTGCGCTCAGGCATCACGTCGGCCTACATCATGTGCTGGATATGGTGGCCAAATTTCGCCACAGCAATAGCGGCACGCCTATCGTGCTGATGGGTTACGGCAACCCGATCGAGGCGATGGGCTGGGAAACCTTTGCGCAGCGCTGCGCCGAAGCGGGCGTGGACGGCGTGCTGACCGTGGACTTCCCGCCGGAAGAAGGGCACGAGGCGTTTGCGCATCTGGAGAAGCACGGCATCGATCCGATCTTCCTGATCGCGCCGACCAGTACCGATGCGCGCGTTGCGCTCGTCGCCAAGCAGGCGCGCGGCTATGTGTATTACGTGTCGCTCAAGGGCGTAACCGGCGCGGGGCATCTCGACCTGGCCGCCATCGAACAGAAGATCCCGCAGCTGCGCAGGCATATCCAGTTGCCCATCGGCATCGGTTTCGGCATCCGCGATGCCGCGACCGCGTTGGCGGTGGCGAAGCTTTGCGACGGCGTGGTGGTGGGCAGCCGCATCGTGCAGGAAATCGAAGACTCGACCGAACAGAATGTCGTCGCCAACGTGAGTAAACTGGTCAGGGAATTGAGACAGGCCGTCGATCAGGCCTGAAGCCCTCTCCCCCAACCCCTCTCCCGCAAGCGGGAGAGGGTGGCCGAAGGCCGGGAGAGGGATGTGAAAAAGCTGTGTACTGTCGAGTAAACAGGTGAAAAAGGAAATACTATGAGCTGGTTCCAGAAATTATTGCCGCCCAAAATCAAGCGCCGCGAAAGCGAGGAGAAGAAGAGCGTGCCGGAAGGACTGTGGCACAAGTGTCCGAGTTGTCAGGCGGTGCTATATCACTCCGATCTGGAAAAAAACCAGAACGTCTGCCCGAAATGTCATCACCATCACCGCATCACCGCGCGCACCCGACTGGATTTGCTGCTGGACGGCGAGGGGCGGTTCGAGATCGGCGCGGAAGTGCTGCCGATCGATACACTCAAGTTCAAGGACAGCCGCAAATACAGCGAACGCCTTGTCGCGGCCAAGAAGAGCACCGCCGAGGAAGACGCGCTGGTGGTGATGCAGGGCAGCATCCATGCGCTGCCGGTGGTCGCCGCCGCATTCGAGTTCGATTTCATGGGCGGCTCGATGGGTTCGGTGGTCGGCGAGCGTTTCGTGCGCGGCGTGCAAGTCGCACTGGAGCAGCAATGCCCGTTCATCTGTTTTGCTGCCAGCGGTGGCGCGCGCATGCAGGAAGGCCTGCTGTCGCTGATGCAGATGTCCAAAACCTGTGCCGTGCTCACGCAGCTCAGTCAGGCGCAACTGCCGTTCATCTCGGTGCTGACCGATCCGACCATGGGCGGCGTGTCCGCCAGTTTCGCCTTCGTGGGCGACGTGGTGATCGCCGAGCCCGGCGCGCTGATCGGCTTCGCCGGCGCGCGCGTGATCCAGCAGACCGTGCGCGAGACATTGCCGGAAGGTTTCCAGCGCGCGGAATTCCTACTCGAGCACGGCGCGATCGACATGATCATCGACCGGCGCGAGCTGAAAAATCAACTGGCGACGCTGATTACCTTGCTGACCAAGCAATCAGCTGTGGCGGAGATCGAAGCGGCTTAGCTTGTATCATGAGCGACGAGAAGGAGAAATCTGCAATAGGCCAAAGCCCGTTCATATGGAACGAGCTGGTTACTTCCGACCAGAAGAGCAGCGGTGCATTCTTCAGTCAGCTCTTCGGGTGGTCATGCAAGGAAGTCGGTGCAGGGTCATTCGGCATCTACACCCTGTTTCAGAGGAATGGACAGGATGTCGCCGGAATGATGAATCCAACACCTGATACACCGGGCAGTGGGTCGTTCTGGCATTCATATATCGCGGTAGAAGATATTGAACTATGCGCCAAACGCGCCCCTTCGCTCGGCGGAAGCGTTGTCGTGCCACCGCATGATGTTCCGGATGTTGGCAGAGTTTGTGTCGTGGCAGACCCCACCGGAGCCCTCGCACACCTGATGCAACCGTTAAGGAGAGCGTAGGGTGGGCAAGTTGCCCAAGACATTAGCCGACTGGCTCTCCTACCTCGAATCCCTGCACCCCAAAACCATCGCGCTCGGCCTGGAGCGCGTCGCGCAAGTCAAGCAGCGGCTCAATCTCCATCCCGGTTTCCCCGTTATCACGGTCGGCGGCACCAACGGCAAGGGCTCGGTATGCGCGATGCTGGAGAGCATCCTGCACGCCGCCGGTTACCGCGTCGGCTGCTACACCTCGCCGCATCTGCTGCGTTACAACGAACGCGTGCGCATCGCCAAGGAGCAGGCGAGCGATGCGGAGTTATGCGCTTCGTTCGAGAAGATCGAGCAGGCGCGCGGCGATACGGCTCTGACTTATTTTGAATTTGGCACGCTTGCCGCGATGCAGTGCTTTATCGAGCACCAAGTGGATGTCGCGATTCTCGAAGTGGGGCTGGGCGGCAGGCTGGATGCGGTGAATGTGTTCGACAGCGATTGTGCGGTGCTGACCAGCGTGGACATCGACCACACAGATTACCTCGGCGAGACGCGCGAGCAGATTGCGTTCGAGAAGGCGGGGATTTTCCGCTCTGGCCGCGTGGCGATTTGTGCGGATGCGGATGTGCCGCAGGCAGTTATCGGCCATGCTGAAAAGATCGGCGCACAGCTTTGGCGGATCGGGCAGGAGTTTTCCTTTGAGGAGCAAATGACGAAGCAGTGGAACTACCGCAGCATAATCGGTGCGCGCAACGCGTTGCCGTATCCTGCGTTGTGCGGCGCATTCCAATTGCACAATGCCAGCGCGGCGCTGGCAGCACTGGATGCGCTGAAAGAGCGTTTGCCGGTGAGCATGGAGGCGGTGCGGCGCG
>CAZMWC010000292.1:0-2917 GCA_964569805.1 uncultured Gallionella sp. | reverse complement strand
GCGTGGTCGGCTTCATGCCATACCATTCCTGATGGTAGAACGGGCCGGTGCAACTGTCGCGTTCGATCATGTAGGCGATGATGCGGTCGTCTTTGCCGCCTTCCATTTTGCCGTAGCCCATGGTGCCGACGTGGATGCCGGAAGCGCCCTGCAAACGCGACATTTTGGCCAGTACGAACGCGGTGTAGCCGCGCTTGGATGAAGGCGAAGTCACCGCGCCGTGACCGGCACGATGGTAGTGCAAGTACTGGCTCGGGTATTGACGGCGCGCGGTGGTGATCATGCCGGGGCCGCCGACATAACCATCCACCAGGAATGCCACCTTGTCCGCATCCGGGCCGAAAGTTTCCAGCGCGAAGTCGGCACGGGCGCACATTTCGTAGTGATCGTCGGCAGTGATGTTCATCGAAAATAATTTGGCCTGACCGGTTTCGTCCTGGGCGCGCTTCAGCGAGTCATACACCAGTGGCAGCACTTTTTTGATCGGGCAAAATACCTGGTTGCCTTGCGGTTCGTCATTTTTGATAAAGTCGCCGCCCAGCCAGAACTGGTAAGCCGCTTTGGCAAACGGTTCGGGGCGTAACCCAAGTTTTGGTTTGATGATGGTGCCGGCGATGTAGCCGCCGTCTTTGACCGGTCGGCCGAGAATGCGCCACAAGTCGGAAATATCCTTGGCCGGGCCGTCGAACAATTGCAACATGCGCGGTGGCACATAGAAATCCTGCATTTGCAGATTTGCAATGTCGCCCATGCCCTGATTGTTGCCGATACACAAGGTCAGGAAAGAGACGATCATCACGCGGCCATCGGTGACGTTGCGGTCGAACAGGTCGTTTGGATAAGCGACCTTCATGATGCCCTTGGCTTCGTCGATGAAATACACCAGCGCGTCCACGCCCTTGGTGAAATCGTCGGTGGTCGACACTTCAACGTTGGTGCCGGTGGAGGACTCTGCCGCGATATGCGCGGCCGCTTCCAGATAACCGGTGCCCGCAGCAGGCTCCATGGTGTAGGCGACTAGAATGTGCTTGCCACCCTTGATCAAGTCTTCTTCTTTCAGACTTAAATCCGCATAACGATTCGATTGATCCATTTGCTTTCTCTCCTGTATTAACGATGAGTTTCTATTCGCCGGCCAAACTGGTTGCCCTTGTCGTGGAACGCACTATAAGCCACAGTCCAGTATAAGTGATATTCAATTATTTTTATAAGCACCATAAGTTTTGCTTATAATGCAATCTAAAGATAAAAAATTAGAGTGTGCTTGGCGGCGATTCTTTAGAGGCTCCCTTTACACAGGGCATGCTCCAAGTGCACGATTTCCGTTTTCGGAGGCCATCATGTTGAATCTTACGCTGCGTCAATTACAAGTCTTTGAAAAAGCCGCCAGCCATCTAAACTACTCGCGCGCCGCCGAGGAACTATACCTATCGCAACCGGCAGTGTCCATGCAGATCAAACAGCTGGAGCAGAGCCTCGGACTGCCGTTGTTCGAGCAAATGGGCAAGAAGCTGTTTCTCACCGACGCGGGGCGCGAAGTATTGCGTTATAGCCGCGCCATCCTGCAACAACTCGTCGAAATGGAAACGGTATTCGACGAAATGAAAGGGCTGGGCAAAGGCAGGCTTACCCTGTCGGTGGTGAACACCGCCAATGCCTTTACCCCGCAACTGCTGGCGCAGTTCTGCCGGCAGCACCCCGGTATCAACGTGACACTGCAAGTCGCCAACCGCGATGCCGTGCTCAAGCAGCTTGCCGACAACAGCACCGACCTGGCTATCATGGGGCAGCCTCCGGGGAACCTCGATGTCGTTGCCGAGCCGTTCATGGACAATCCGCTGGTGGTGATTGCCGCACCGGATCATCCGCTCGCCAAACTCAAGCGCGTCAAGTTTGTGCGGCTCGAAGGGGAAACCTTTCTGTCGCGCGAACAGGGTTCAGGTACACGCGGTGCGATGGAGCGCATATTCACGCAGCACCACATCCAGCCGCGCATCAGCATGGAAATGGAAACCAACGAAGCGATCAAGCAAGCGGTACAGGCCGGTATGGGGCTGGGCATCCTGTCGCTGCACAGCATCGAACTTGAGCTGGAGGCCAAGCGGCTGGCGGTACTCAATGTCGAGCATTTCCCGTTGCTGCGCCACTGGTACGTCGTGCATCGCAGCAACAAACGGTTGTCCGGCGCGGCGTTGGCATTCAGGAATTTTTTATTGGCCGGAACAGAAGCTCGCGCCCGATCCGGGCGACAAAAATAAGGCTGCGGCAAGAAACGTTATCGCGTCGTGTTAGACTCCGCACCGAAGCTGGCTAGACAGTCGCTGTACGTCTTGTGCGTATAGAGGAAAGTCCGGGCTCCACAGAGCAGGATGCCGGTTAACGACCGGACGCCGTGAGGCGATGAACAGTGCCACAGAGAATAGTCTGCCCAAGTTCCTTCGGGAAACGGCGATGGTGAAACGGCGGGGTAAGAGCCCACCGCGGACGTGGTAACACGGACGGCACGGTAAACTCCATCCGGAGCAAGACCAAATAGGCAGGCCATGACGTTGCTCGCGTCGCCTGCGGGTAGGTTGCTTGAGCGTCAGGTAACGAAACGCCTAGAGGAATGACTGTCCACGACAGAACCCGGCTTATCGGCCAGCTTCACCTTATTCGGAAACTGTGGCATCCACAATTATCCCGATCATTAAAGTTTCTTCTATTCAGCAATGCAAACCGAGTTTTCTGGCCTCGCGGCGCTTATTCATAGCGGCAAATCTCGCAAATAAGGCCCGATCCGCGTAGCGAGTTGGCGATGTAGTCCGATTCCCGGGTGCTCGAATAAACACCGAAAACGATGCCTTCGACGATAACGGCAAATCCCAGTATTTCTTCCAGCATCCCTATTTCACCATTGACGCACGCCATCGCCATT
>CAZMWC010000291.1:0-2932 GCA_964569805.1 uncultured Gallionella sp. | reverse complement strand
TACCGCAGATTTCGATGCTGCATTCATTATTTTCGGCACCGTTCGGAAGCAAACAGCCGGTCAGCATCTGCAACGTGGTGCTCTTGCCCGCGCCGTTGTGGCCGAGCAGGCCAAGCACCTCGCCGCGCCCCAATTCCAGCGATATGCCGTGGATCACCTGTCGCCCGCCAAAACGGCGCGACAAGTTGCGTGCGGTAAGGGTGATGTCGGGAGTGGCAGCTGGCAAAGTTCGTTGACCGTTGTGGTTGTGAGTTGTGTTGAGCCCGGATAGTACAGCTGTGGGGATGTGGGCGTTGCGCATGTGTGGATTTTACATCCGCCAGACCAGCAGAGTGGAATGATGCAGGTCATCCACTTGTATGGTTTCATGCGGTGATTGTTCCGGCACGGCAAAGGTGCTGCTGATGAACACGCTGCCGGGGCGCATCTCGGTGCGCGCCTTGCGCCACAGGCGTTCCATCGGCACTGGCGACAGGTAGGCGAATACCACATCGTATTGCGCCAGATTGCAATCCCATAGGCTATTCCAGCGCACCTCGCAGTTGCGATAACCGCCCAGTTTGATGCGTAGCCAGCTCCACAAAAATGGCAGTGGGGCGGATTCCACGCCGCTGTACTGTCCGTCCGGGCGGACGCTGGCGAGATGCGTCAGTACGCCGCCCAGCCCGGAGCCGAGATCGATGAAGCGGAAGTTCGGCACACCCTCTCCCCCAGCCCCTCCCCCGCAAGCGGGGGAGGGGAGTAGTGTTTCCAGCGCGCGCCATACTTTGTTACTGGAAAGATACAGCGGTACCTGGGTGCGAAAGGTGCTCCAATAAACCACCAGCAGAGCGAGGAATGCAGCGAGAAAGAAGCCGGGCGGGATGTCGAATGCCAGCACCAGCACCAGCGCGGGAACGAACAGGAACTGGATGGCCAGCCACCAGCGCGCCAGCCCCACGAAATAGCTCAAGGCGGCAGAGAAAATGCCGCACAGCAGCGCAAAGGTGAACGGGGCTGGTTGCAGGCCGGTTGCGCGAACGGTGAGAATGGCCAGCGCAAATGCGGCGGCTTGCAGCAGCAGCGCGATAACGGAGGGCGGCAGCTTCTCAAACAGCGCGCGCAAATCAGCGTACCAACCCGGCCTCAACTTCCTGACGTTTGGCTTTGCCGCACAGCCGTTCCACCAGCGACAGCGCAAAATCCATCGCCGTGCCGGGGCCGCGCGAGGTGATGATGTTGCCGTCTTCCACGACAGCGGAGGTTTGCAGTTTGACCTTGGAGAACTCGTCGAGGCAGGTCGGGTAGCAGGTGGCGCGCTTGCCGTCGAGCAAACCGGCAGTGGCCAGCACCGATGGCGCGGCGCAGATCGCCGCAACATATTTGCCTTCCCCATTCATTCGTTGCAGCAGCTTTAGCACACGCGCATCGGCCTTGAGATGGTCGGTGCCGGGCAGGCCGCCGGGCAACACCACCATGTCGTAGTCGTGCGCCAGCGCTTCGTCCAGCGTGGTGTCCGGTGTGATTACGATGCTGCGGCTGCCGCGCAACGCACCAGCATGTAGCCCGGCCAGCGTGACGTTGATACCGCCGCGCCGCAGGATGTTGACGATGGTGACGGCTTCCAGTTCTTCGCTGCCGTCGGCGAATAACACCAGTGCTTTGCTCATTTTTCTACTCCTGAATAATCTTACTGTGTCACAAAGCGCTGAAGGGCGCATTGCGGCGTTAAAATCTGGCTCAAAATGCGGGGTCGCGTAGCGATAAACTCTATGTAAACTCCGCTTTTTGCGAGTTGGGCGGCAACGGCAAGCCGCCCATCCCTGCTTGACCCACTTCACCCGATTTTGCCTTGCACTGCATCCCTTGATCGCTTTGTGACACAGTAAGAATAACAATCGCGCAGTAATGCATCACCGGGTTGCCGGCGTTGATACCGTTTGCCATGCCCGCCGGCTGAGATGCGCCGGAACTGCCCAAGCTTACATGCGTCCCAGGTCTTCGATGGCATCCACGACCATCGCGGTTCCCACCGCGATCAACAGGATGTCGCTCGCCACGCGCACGTAGCGGTGCCCTGCCGGCGGTACGCCGAGCTGCACCACGAGCCTGGGCGGCAGGTCATAGAAAACCACGTCGCGCGGCAGCGATTTTCCCATCGCCCACTTCTTCGCCTGTCCGGGCGGCATGCAACCGTTGCTTTTCTTGGCGAGGCCGGGCGGACAGCGTCCGGCACGGAATTGCCCGGCAAAATAGTCGTTGGCAATGGTGCGCTGCTGTTCGCCAAAATGCAGGCTCACGCTCAAGCTGCCGGTATTCTTGTCGCTTGAAGCATTGCCCTTGTTGGGGTTCTCGCGTTTCTGTTCCTGCTTCCCGGCCTTGCCGCCGCCGGCCCATGATGGTTTTTCGGCGAACGCTGGCGCGGTTGCCAGTATCCCGGCGAATATGAGAGCCAGTGCATGGCTCGTTCGGATAATGTTTGATTGCATGATCGTCCTCCTGAAAGAGTAGCAGGGGGGTCATTGTCACCCAGTCCTACCTGCGCCGCAATGGGGAGGATTCCGGGTGTGGGAGGAATGACGAGACCCGCATGAAGCGGGTCTGAACCGGGCGACAGGAATGCGCCCGGGGCGGCGCTAATCGCGGAAATTCTGGTACTGCAACGGGAAATCGGTGATAGATTTTTTGACGAAGGCGATGGCATCCTGCAGGTCGTCGCGGTTCTTGCCGGTGACGCGCACGGTGTCGCCCTGGATGCTGGCCTGCACCTTCATCTTGCTGTCCTTGAGCAGCTTGACGATTTTTTTCGCCAGCTCGATTTCCACGCCGACCTTCACTTCGCAGCCGCGCTTGACCTTGTTGCCGCTGACCTTATCGATCTTGTCGCTGATCTCCAGGCACTTGATGTCCACGCCGCGCTTGGTCAGCTTGCCGTTCAGGATGTCCTGCACCT
>CAZMWC010000290.1:0-2936 GCA_964569805.1 uncultured Gallionella sp. | reverse complement strand
CGCGCAGCCAGCTCAAGGCCGCGCAGGCCCAGGCGAAATATCTGGCGATGAGCGAGAAGGAAGTCTCCAAGGAGATTGCGCGGCTGGAAAAAGAAATGCTGCAAGCCGCAAAGAATCTGGAGTTCGAAAAAGCCGCCGACCTGCGCGACCAATTGAAAAAATTGCGCGAAGCGGTGCTGCTGTCGCCATTATGAGATTCGATGCGAAGGTCGAAATATCCGGTGCTGTAGGAGCGGGCCATGCACGCGAACAAGAACAATCGCGGGCATGGCCCGCTCCTGCATGAAAGCTGGCCGCCTCGGGGCAATTCACGAATTGCCCGGGCGATTCGTGAATCGCCCCTACGAAGACGTTCCGCAAATGGATTGCCCGGACAAATCTGCAAGACCGACACCGCCAATTATCAAAGCACCCACGCAACACAGCATGGAAAGGTCATTACATGATAGTAGGCATCCCGAAGGAGATTAAAACCAACGAGAATCGCGTCGCGCTGACACCGGCCGGTGCCGAGGCGTTGGTCGCGGATGGGCAGACCGTGCTGGTCGAGACGGGCGCAGGGCTGGGCAGCGGGTTCAGCGATGCGCAATATCTGGATGCGGGTGCCCGGATCGCAACCGATGCGGCTGCGGTGTGGGCGGTAGCCGGGCTGATCGTCAAGGTGAAAGAGCCGATAGCGCCGGAATGGCCGCACATGCGCGCAGGCCAGTGCATCTTCACTTACTTCCATTTCGCCGCCAGCGAAGCGTTGACCCGCGCACATCTTGTCTCCGGCGTAACCTGCATCGCCTACGAGACCGTCGAGCTGCCCACGCGCGAACTGCCATTGTTGGTGCCGATGTCCGAAGTGGCCGGACGCATGGCCGTGCAGGAGGGCGCGAAATATCTTGAGAAACTGTACGGCGGGCGCGGCGTGCTGCTGCCCGGAGTGCCCGGTGTCGCGCCCGGCAAGGTGGTGATACTCGGCGGTGGCATCGTCGGTGAGAACGCGGCGAAAGTGGCCGCCGGCATCGGCGCGCAGGTCGTGCTGCTCGATGTCTCGGTGCAGCGGCTGCGCCATCTCAGTGACATCCTGCCGGCCAACGTGCAACTGATCCACTCCAGCCGCTACAACATATTGCGGCACATCGCCAATGCCGACCTCGTGATCGGCGCGGTGCTGATCCCCGGCGCGGCCGCGCCCAGGCTGATCCGCCGCGAAGACCTCAAGACCATGCGCCCCGGCGCCGTGATCGTGGACGTGGCGGTAGACCAGGGCGGCTGCGTCGAAACGATACATCCGACCACCCACGACAATCCCACTTACATCGTCGATGAAATCGTCCACTACGGTGTCGCCAACATGCCCGGCGGCGTGCCGCTCACTTCCACGCTGGCGCTCACCAATGCCACGCTGCCTTACGTGCAGGAACTGGCGCGCAAGGGCTGCCTGAAAGCGCTCAAAGAATCGCCGGCGCTGCTCAAAGGCCTCAACATTATGGCCGGAAAGGTGACGCACAAAAAAGTCGCCGAAACGTTCGGGATGGACTATCACCCCGCAGAATCTGTCGTTGATTGATCTCGAGAATGAGGTTGAGCCGGGCAAACTGAAGGGAACCGCTATAAATTCATTTTGCGGGCGAATCGCTGCGTCGCGTGCTCGCTCATTCCTCGCCTATCCATTCGATATGTCTCGTCATTCTCTGCGCGGCTCCTTGCGTTTCATCCCGCAAAAGTGAATTTATAGAGGTTCCCTGAAATCAAATGGGGACTTATCATTTTGGCCGGAGGATGCGCCCATGTGAATGTTATATAACTATCTGCTAATATTAGAGAATTCTAAAATTCTTGCTACGTTTTGAGGTGATTTGACCAGTAAACCGCAGCTCAAGCCACAGAGAACACAGTGATTTATTTCAATTTAATCTTGCATTTTTCATATAACACATTAAAATAGTCGGATATTATTTTCAATGACCCCCAAGTTGGATTTGGGTGGCTTCATTTCGTTAATTCAACTTTCATGGAAGCGTAAATGATGCATGGCCGCTTGTTATCGTTAAGTTTTGCTGTTTTTTTATCTGTGGCAGGCCATTCTTGGGCTCAAGGTCACAATGCCGGTGTGGTAACACCGCAGATACAGCAAGCAGAAACAGCACCCCAATCTTTTGATGAAGCCGGGATGCTGAAAATAAGCCAGGGCGCGCTAGGCAATCAGCTGGGCGATTACACCTTCCTGGATCGCAGCGGGCGCACCGTGCGCCTATCCGATTACCGGGGCAAGCCGCTGGTTATCAGCCTGATTTATACGCATTGCCCGGTCGCATGTCTGACCACAACCCGTAGTCTGACCACCATCAAGGAATCACAGGCTGCGCTGGGAGCGGATAGTTTTAATGTGCTGACAGTCGGTTTTGATACAGAGAACGACATCCCGGCGGCAATGGATGATTTTGCAAAGCGTATGGGCGTAGATTTGCCCGGATGGGCTTTTGTCAGCGCCGATGCGGATACGATTAAAAAGTTGAGCAAAGATCTGGGATTCGTTTATTTCCCGGCCGAAGAGGGCGGTTTTAACCACATAACCCAGACAACTTTTGTTGATGCGCAGGGTAAGGTCTACCTTCATGTGTATGGGGAAGATTTTGATAACAAAACACTGCTGCAACCCTTGAGGAACATGATTTACAACGTCGAGACGGCAGTGCCGGGTATTGAGGGGTTATCCAATAAAGTCCGGCTGTTTTGTACGGTTTACGATACCAAGACGGGTAAATACAAAGTGACCTACGGTTATTTCTATGGAATCGGGTTGGGTATTTTGTGCTCTCTGTTGATCTCATGGTGGCTCGTGATGGAGTATCGCCGCAGCCCGAAACGTAAACGCCCGGAAGCGTAACGATTAGGGAAGGTCTGATTAAGTCCGTCACACCGGCGAAGGCCGGTGTCCAGTCCAT
>CAZMWC010000289.1:0-2941 GCA_964569805.1 uncultured Gallionella sp. | reverse complement strand
GCCCGCCGAACGGGCGCTGGTAAATCTTGCCGCTCTCGAGGCGGTCGAACGGCATACCGAAGTGCTCCAGTTCGTACACCACTTCCGGCGCGGCGCGGCACATGAACTCGATGGCGTCCTGATCGCCTAGATAATCCGAACCTTTCACCGTGTCATACATGTGCCAGTGCCAGCTATCCTTGCTGACGTTGCCCAGCGAAGCGGCAATACCGCCCTGTGCCGCGACGGTGTGCGAACGGGTCGGAAACACTTTGGATAACACCGCCACTTTCAAACCGGCCTGTGCCAGTTGCAGCGCCGCGCGCATCCCGGCACCACCCGCACCGACTACTACTACGTCAAAAGTTCGTTTCGCTACTGCCATTTTGTTTCCCTTAATCCCATATTCCAGACTCGAACGATCCGAAACCCAAAGCTAACCCCTCCCGGCCTCCCCTTATCAGTGGAGAAGGCCGGGATGGGTTAGAATCCCCAAAGTATCTGCACCGACCAGATCACACAAAGCAGCAATGCCAGTATCACCAGTACGTGGGTCACCAGGCGGATGCCTGCCGGTTTCACATAATCCATCACGATGTCGCGTATGCCGAGCCAGGCGTGATAGAACAGGCACAGCAGAAACAGCAGCGTAAAAGCGCGTACGGGCTGACTGGCGAACAGCCCCGTCCAGATGTCATAGTTCAAGCGGGGTTGCAGCAACAGATAAGCAGCCAGTACCGCGCAATACACCGCCATCACCACCGCCGTGATGCGTTGGATCAACCAGTCGCGCAACCCGTAATGGGCACCGGTAACGACACGGTTCACCATAATTTCACCCCGAGTAAAACAGTCAATGCCAGGCTCACCACCATCACCGCTTTGCTGCTGTTGCGTGCCCGTGCAAGATCGCGCACATGGTGCAAATCAATCGCCAGATAACGCAAACCGGCGCAAAAATGGTGTAGAAACGCCCACAGCAAGCCGAGCAACATCAGCTTCGCCAGCGGGTGCGCCAGCATAATCATTAACTGTGTATAGGTTTCGATGGAACGCAGGCTATATTGCAGCATGAGCAACAACAGCGGCAACGCGAGAAACAACAGCAAGCCGCTGACGCGGTGGAGAATGGAAACAAAGCCGGGAAGCGGCAATTTGATCAGATATAAGGCGAGGTGTTTGGGGCGCTGTTTATTCATTAGGGAATCTCTATAAATTCGTCGCACCGGCGAAGGCCGGTGTCCAGTTAATAGAATAGACAGTGCAACGCGCTGACATAAATGTACTTTTAATTAAAACCGCTGGATTCCGGCCTGCGCCGGAATGACGGAATTTGAATTTATAGAGATCCCCATTACTGATCCCTGCCATGACGTAATGCCGATTTGCGCCATGCTACACCTTTTGCATGGCGCGAGAAAATCAAAACAATTATGATGCGGTCTTTGTCTTGAATAATCCATTTAGAGGAACGCACCATGAAAGCACCCATCCGCGTCACCATCACCGGGGCAGCCGGCCAAATCGGCTACGCCACCATATTCCGCGTCGCCAATGGCGACATGCTGGGGCACGAGCAGCCCATCATCCTGCAACTGCTAGATCTGCCGCAGGCGCAGACGATGTTGCGCGGTGTAATGATGGAACTGGAGGATTGCGCCTTTCCGCTGTTGCAACAGATCATTATCACCGACGACCAGAAAGTTGCGTTCAGGGATACCGAGATTGCCCTGCTGATCGGCGCACGACCCCGTGGCAAAGGCATGGAGCGCAAAGATTTAATCGAAGCCAATGGCGCAATCTTCTCCGCGCAAGGCAAACTGCTTAACGAATATGCGGCACGCCACGTCAAGGTGCTGGTGGTAGGCAACCCGGCCAACACCAACGCGCTAATCGCAATGAAGAACGCTCCCGACCTCGATCCGCGCAACTTCACCTCGATGATGCGCCTCGACCATAACCGCGCCATCGCGCAAGTTTCGCAAAAACTGTTTCAGCCGATTCACGATATCAAGAAAATGATCGTATGGGGAAACCACTCCGGCACACAATATCCCGATCTCGACCACGCCGAAATTCGCGGCACACTGGTGCGCGACCTTCTGCCGGATCAAAACTGGATAGAAGGTGAATTCATCCCCACCGTGCAGAAACGCGGTGCCGCAGTCATCGAGGCGCGCGGCCTGTCGAGCGCGGCGAGCGCCGCAAATGCGATCATCTCGCATATCCACGACTGGATGCTCGGCGCACATCACAACAATTGGGTATCCATGGGCGTACCGTCCGATGGCAGCTACGGGATTCCCGAGGGCGTGATCTATGGCTTTCCGGTACGGTGTAAACAGGGCGAATACCACATCGTGCATGACCTGCAGATCAGTGGGCTGGGTAGCGAGCACATGAAAGACAGCCACCGCGAACTGGCCGAAGAACGCGAGCACGTGAAGCATTTGCTGGGGTGATAAAAAATCTCTGTTGCGATGTGCGGTTGCAGGAACGCATTCGCTATGCAATTGGCATAATACCCGCCTCAAAGCAGCGGGATGGCTGTTATGCCGGTCAAGAGGTATCAGCAATATGGAGAAATATGGATGGCTCTATCTATTACCGATGATTGTATCAATTGCGGTCTTTGTGAAGCAGAGTGTCCAACCGGGGCAATATCTGAAGGCGATTATATTTACGTGATCGATCCGGACAAATGCAATGAGTGCGTCGGTTACCATGACCAACCCCAGTGTGTTGTTGTTGGCCCAGTGGATTGTTTTCTGGATGCTGATGGCAAGCCGTTCCGGATATTACCCGCGTAATTCCAGTATGTGACCAACCATGCCAAATCAAGGCATGGTCGACAAAGCGCGGTGTATCAACCCCAAGCCTGGTGAAGCGGAACAAATACGGGTCAGGTTAGGGAAGCTCTGATTAAGTCCTCATTCGTCATTCCGGCGAAGGCCGGAATCCA
>CAZMWC010000288.1:0-2949 GCA_964569805.1 uncultured Gallionella sp. | reverse complement strand
ACATCGTGGACACGGTGCGCGAGCCGCTCGTTGTGCTGGATGCCGCCTTGCAGGTGACCTCAGCCAGCCGCTCGTTCTACCAGGCCTTCCAGGCTACACCGGAAAACACCGTGGGGCGCCCGTTCTACGAACTGGGCAACCACCAGTGGGATATCCCAAAATTACGCGAACTGCTGGAGACCATCCTGCCGCGCGACCAGAGCTTCGAAGGCTATGTGGTGGAACATGACTTCCCCGTTATCGGCCATCGCAAAATGCTGCTCAACGCGAGACGCATCGCCGGCAACACAGGTGATACACAGCTGATCCTGCTGGCGATGGAAGAAGCAAAACCGGCGTAATTCCATCTCGCTGGGCAAGGCATGTCCGACATGCGGATGATGGAATATACTGCGCCTGCAATAATCAACGCGGGGGAAAGTCATGGGCAACAAACCTGACCGTCAAGACGCGCCGCGCGCTGCCGCCGAGACGGAACTCGCCCACGCGCCGAAGACCAAGCCGCGTCCTGCCGAGGAGCTGCTGCACGAACTTGAGGTGCATCAGATCGAGCTGGAGATGCAGAACGAGGCGTTGCGGCAATCGCAGGTTGAACTGGAAAAGTCCCGTGACCGCTACATGGATTTCTATGACTTTGCGCCAGCCGGCTATCTCACCCTCAACCACGATGGCATGATCGACGAAGTCAATCTCCCCGGCGCCGCGCTGCTTGGGGTGGAACGCAGCAGGTTGCTGCGCCGCCGTTTTGCTCCTTTCGTTGCCCCGGAAGACCGTGACCGCTGGTATCGCCATTTCCTGGCTGTGCTAGGAATCGACAACAAACTGAGTTGCGAGCTGGCACTCCGGCACGGCGAAGGGGCACACTTCTTCGCCCAGTTGAATTGCCTGCGCCTGAGCAAAGAGGGCAACGAACCAGTGGTGCGCATCGTGCTGACCGACATCACCGAACGCAAACGGGCCGAACAGGCCCTGCTGGACATGAATCGCCGCAAGGATGAGTTTCTCGCCATGCTGGCCCACGAGCTGCGCAACCCCTTGGCGCCCATCCGCAATGCCGCCCATGTTCTGGGTCGGCTGGAGCTGACGGAACCCAGGGTGCTGTGGGCATAGAAAATTATTGAAGAACAGGCGAACCATCTCATCCACATGGTGGACGACCTGCTGGATGTTTCGCGCATCGCCCGCAACAAGATCGCATTGAAGAAGGAAATCATCGAGCTTGCCCCGCTGGTTAACCAGGTTGTCGAATCTGCCCGGCCACTGGCAGAGAGCAAGAGACACCGGCTCACTGTCCGGCTGCCGGAACAAGCGGTGCAACTGGAAGGCGACCGGGTGCGCATGTCCCAGCTACTGTTCAATCTTATGGATAACGCTGTCAAGTACACTCCCGATGGCGGGCAGATCGAGCTTGCGGCGCGCGTGGCCGGACAGGAAATCGAAATCAGCGTGCGGGATAACGGCATGGGCATCACGGCGGAACTGCTGCCGCATGTGTTCGACCTGTTCCAGCAGGGCGAGCGCACCCTGGATCGCACCGAGGGCGGGCTGGGCATCGGGCTCACGCTAGCGCAGCGCTTGGTCCAGGAACACGGTGGACGGATAAAGGCCTACAGCGAAGGGCCGGGGCTGGGCTCGACCTTCACCATCTGGCTGCCGGCCAAAGCCATCTCCGCCCAGCCCGCACTACCCGATGCCGAAAAAAGCCGTCCCGCCGGGGGATTGCGGGTGCTGATAGTGGATGACGATTATCATGTGGCCGATAGCACGGCCGTGGTGCTGGAACTGGACGGCCACGAGGTGCGCATCGCTCATAGCGGCCAAGCCGCGCTGGAGATGATTCCGGGCTTCCGTCCCCAGGTAGTATTGTGGATATCGGACTCAAGGGCATGGACGGTTTCGAGACGGCGCAGCGGCTGCGGCAGCTGCCGGGAGGGCGCGACTTGTGCCTGGTGGCGGTGACCGGCTATGGCGACGAAAAAACCAGGGCACGCGCCCTGGCATCCGGTTGCAACCATTTCCTGGTAAAGCCGGTGGCTTACAGTGCCCTCAGTGGCTTGATGTGCGAGGTGGTCGAGGCTGCGTTGAAGTGATCCGGCTGGCATGGACAGTCGCTTTTTCAAACCCAACGCCGTAGTTCACTCCACCGTTTCATGCAATCCGGGCAGGCTGTTGCTGCCACGCACCAGAACGTCGCCGAGTGGTTCATCTCCACGAGATGAGCGGGGATTCATACACAGCAACATAATTAAGCAGCATTTTGACAAGCAGCCAGTACCGGACGATGGCGACAACAGACGGTGTTTCAATGACGCCATTGAATTGATAAAGCACGCCGTCTATTTTGACTGGGAATGGGGCGTCTCGGCACCAAGATTGCGACGACGCCGCATCCTGTAAACTTCTGTAACCTGCGATTCAAATTGGAGGTAACGATGACTACCGCACGAATCTCGGAAACCCCGCCCGACTATGACAAAACGCGGGTGATCGAACGCCCAGACGGCTTCTACTGGCAGGACAAACTCACCGACGAATTGTATGGCCCGTTCCCGACGCTGCTCGAAGCGGTACTGGACATGCAAGTTGAGGACGATACCGGCTTTGAAGCTGGCGAAACGCTGCAAGAGGCAGAAGCGGAAATCGGCATTTCTGATCAGGTAGACCCCGACACCGGTCAACCTGAGGAAGGTTTCCGGCCGCACCTCAGCGATCAATAGCGGGTGCAGGTTGAGTTCGCTGGACGGCTTCGCTCGAACCGTCCAGCGAGTTCCGGAATCTGAACTTATGGAGGTGTCCGAATGCCTGTCCATAATGCCGACCTTACCGCGATCTTCACCGAGATCGCCGACCGGCTGGAAATCGAGGGAGCGAATCCGTTCCGCATCCGCGCCTATCGCAATGCCGCGCGCATTTTGGGCGACCTGCCGCAGGAGGCGCGCCTGCTGGTGG
>CAZMWC010000287.1:0-2955 GCA_964569805.1 uncultured Gallionella sp. | reverse complement strand
GATGTACCGCAGGCTTTATTCCGACCTCACCCGCGACCTGCCGCTGTGGAACGCCATCGAAGCACCGACCGGAGACCAGTACCAGTGGGACGATTCCACCTACATCGCGCGTCCGCCGTTCTTCGATAAACTTCCCATGCGGGCGATTCATGAATCGCCCCTACATGACATCAAGGGTGCCAAAGCACTCGCCTTGTTCGGCGATTCCGTGACCACCGACCACATCAGCCCGGCGGGCAGCTTCAAGCCCACCACTCCGGCGGGAAAATATCTGCAAGGCAAGAACGTTGCGGTGAAAGACTTCAACAGTTACGGTTCGCGACGCGGCAACCATGAAGTGATGATGCGCGGCACCTTCGCCAACGTGCGCATCAAGAACCTGATGCTGCCGCCAAAAGAAGGCGGCTCGCGCATCGAGGGCGGCTACACGCTATACCACGGCGAACAGATGCCGATCTACGATGCCGCGATGAAGCACATCGCCGACGGCACCCCGACCGTGGTTTTCGCCGGCGAAGAATACGGCACCGGCTCCAGCCGCGACTGGGCGGCGAAAGGCACGCAACTGCTGGGCATCAGGGCGGTCATCGCCAAGAGCTACGAACGCATTCACCGCAGCAATCTGGTCGGCATGGGCGTGCTGCCTTTGCAGTTCAAAAGCAGCGACAGCGCGGCCTCGCTTAACTTGACCGGCAATGAGACCTTTGACATCTTCGGCATCAGCGGCGACCTGAAACCGCAACAGGATGTCACGCTCACCATCCGGCGCAACGATGGCAGCACACAGAACGTCGCACTGCTGCTGCGCATAGACACACCGATTGAAGTGGACTACTACCGCGCTGGTGGCATCCTGCCGTATGTACTGCGCAAACTGGTAGAGCAATAGCCATGGGCATCAGGCAGGAACATGATCCACTCGGCAATTTTTGAGGCCGGATGATTGCGGAATTTGTGTATTTCGTGAATTGCATCGACAGGTTGAATCCGCAACACAAAGCGGGCGGTCATCTCTTCAACTCGCGTAAGGCGTAATGTAGGGTGCCAATAAGCGAAGCGCATTGCACCGGATGTTTGCGAGTTGAGCGACAAGTCACCCATCCATGCGAACCCCATTTCATTCGGCGCAATAACGATTGCGCCCTACGCGGGCTGGTTTTGGCACGGAGTTGGCCTTCGCCCATGAAGGCTCATAGCAAGAAAACTGTAATTCATCCAGCCTGCCGCAAAGCGGAGCAGCATTGGGGCATCGCATTACTTTTTGAGCTGCCATGCTCGTTCCCTTACCCCAGTTCTCTTCTGCAAGCGGGGAGAGCGCAGCGAGAGGGGGCGGAGCCAGGCGAACGAGCCGCCACGCGAGTTTTACGTTAACCCCATGATTTGAGACGCAGATAACACAGAGATACTTGGGTTAGCCGGGAAGCGCGCTTTGTTGCAACAGCCAGCCGAGGCCGCCCAGCGCGCCAAAGAAGATCGCCAAGTGTGCCCAACTCCAGAGCAGATAGCGGCGCGACAATCTATCCGGTGTCAGGTTGCTGATCAGAAATAGCTTGCCGTCGCGCGGTTGGCCGATGATGTGCAAATCCGGCTGCGCCTGTGCTTCGCGTATCTTCTTTGCCACTTCGCGCTTGGCGGCCTGGCGCGCCAGCATCCATTCCTTCATGTCGAGCTCGCCGTTGTTGTTGAGGTCGAAGCGCGCATGCAGCGCCGGCATATCTTTTTTCCATTCTGCCAATAGCGCATTCAACTCGGCGCGGCTGTTGAACTCCAGCGCGCCGTTTTGCGTGCAAAATTCGCCGATGACATAGACGCTGTCGTCGGGGATGAGCTTCCATTCGGTGTAACGATAATCACCTTCAGTCCAATGGTCGCGGTGTTTGGTAATGATCTCGGCCTGCTCCGGGTCGATCACGCAGTCACCGCTGTCGTCGCGCAACACAAAAGAATCCCTGGTTTCGCCGCTGTCCTCGGTATGCCAGTTTTTCTCTGAATTGCGCCGTTCAATCTGATAGCGATACCACAGACAGGGCAGCAGCCGCAGTTTGCTGACCAGCGGCGTATCGCCGAATGGCTTACCGCGCCCGATAAGTTCGACATAGCCTTGCGCGGCGGAGGCGATCTTCGAAGTCGGCGTGTCGCGCACCGCGCGCAGCCGGTACAGCGCCGACAGCCAGGCGAAGAAACTGATCAGCGCTATCAGCGACAGGCAAGCCAGCCAGCCGTCGCGCGATTCCAGTTGCAGCGCCACAAACAGCAGCAGCAACTGTGCGCCGGAGGTGACCAGTTGCGCGTATTGGCGGCGTAGCCTGACCAGCATGGGGAATTAACTGAAGAGTTGCTTCATGTCCACATCGGTTTTTTCGGCGACAGAAAATTCCAGCAAGGGTTTTTCGCCGAAATTGAACAGCCTGGCGATGAAGCTGGCCGGAAATATTTCGATCTGCACGTTGTTGATATTGACCGATTCGTTATACAACTCGCGGCGGTCGGCGATGCCGTTTTCCAGTGAAGTAATGCGGTATTGCAGCTGCATGAAATTCTCGTTTGCCTTCAGCTCCGGGTAGGCCTCCGCCACCGCGAAAATACCGCCTAGCCCGGCGCGCAACATGCCTTCCGCCTGGCCCAGTGCGGGGATGTCCTGCTGTTCGCGCGCGGCCTGCACCTGCGAACGCGCGGCGATTACTTTCTGCAACGTTTCCTGCTCGAACTGTTTATATTGCTTGCATACTTCGACCAGCTTGGGCAACTCGTCGTGGCGCTGCTTGAGCAGCACGTCGATGTTCGCCCACGCCTTGGCGACGGCGTGCTTCACGTTGACCAGATGGTTGTACAGACTGATGCCGTAGATCAACAGGGTTGCGGTAATACCAAGAAGAATCAACGTGCTCATGCTAGCTCCTTTGCCTGGTTAACGTAGGGATGCCTACTTTTAAACTACGCATCATGATACGTGAA
>CAZMWC010000286.1:0-2969 GCA_964569805.1 uncultured Gallionella sp. | reverse complement strand
GTAGTGGCAATAATCCATCACTGCTGGAGGCTTTTGAGTTTTCGTGGGGACTTGAGATTGATGCCTGACTCTTTAGGATTCGTCTGGGTCGTCATGGGCGCTTCCTTCCTCGGTGGAATGACTGAGCAGCTTGTCAGAGGCCGGGCTTGGGAGCTGGCGCTCGTTACGACCTTTGCATGGCTAGGTTTTATTCTTCTTGCCGCAAACAGGAGCGAGGATTTCAATCGCCGCCTCGCTTCAGCCCTTGGTTTGCTGTCCATAGGCATTCAGGCGCTGCTGGTTATCTCGATCTGGATTCCCGGCGCCGAATGGCTGGTAGCGATCTGGTCAGGTTTGGCCGTCATGCACTTGTTGTCCAACGCAAACAATGATCGGGCAAGGGCATGGCGCTAACACGGATCAATGTCGAGCACGCCCATCGCGTTTGGCTGGAAACCCAAGTGGTTGATCAAGGCTCCAGGGGTGGCGAAAAATTCCGTTTCAAGGTTTTTGAGCGGCTGTTTGTCGAGGACAAGTTCGATGCGGAAGACAAATCCAGCCGGGGGAAATCAGTCATCTTCCCGGTGATGACGATTGAGTACGACAACGAGTCAGAGTTTGCCAAACGGGCCATTGCCTATTTCCAGAAGAATCGCCAGAAGGGTTGCAGCCTCCATTTCTGGCCATCATCGAGCATCGGGTGATGGCCGCATCTTCCCCTTACGATTTTGAGGTTCCGTGGCGCCCTAATTTTGAGGCGAAGATGGCGCTGGTCTGGGTCGCCGGATCGGCACTGATCCTGCTGGTTTCCATTGCCGTGCCAATGTTTTCCCATTTTGCGGCCTTGCTTGCAATCGCATGTGCATTGGCTGCGGCTTACCGGGGATACCATGCCTACAAAAGACTGGTTGATGCCTCCCGTCTCAAGTTGTTCGGGAGAGAGTTCATCGGCCTGTCCGAACTGGGCAAGCAAGCACGTCAGTCAGCCAGGCAGAAGTCTTTCTGGCTTGGGAAGGGGTTTCCCTGGACTGACATCGAAGCGACCAAGCTTCATACACTGATCTCGCTCGGTGTCGTCAGAACCATAGGTAAAGTTGCCCAACACGCCGAGGGCGCATACTGGATACATGGCCTTGCCCCTGAAAAGGATTTGTATTCCGAGCTATCACATCTGGTTGGGCACACACTGATCGTTGGCACGACCCGCGTCGGGAAAACGCGCCTGTTCGACCTGCTGATTGCTCAGGCGATTTTTCGGGGTGAGACGGTCATCATCATCGATCCGAAGGGCGATCATGCGCTTGCCCGGAATGCGCGCGCGGCCTGCGAGGCCAGCGGGGCAGGGGACCGGTTCGTGTATTTTCATCCGGCCCATCCCGACCGGTCTGCCTGCATTGATCCGTTGCGCAACTGGAATCGCAAAACCGAACTCGCCAGCCGCGTGGCGGCGCTCATCCCATCGGAAACCGGAGCCGACCCTTTCACCGCCTTCGGATGGAAAGTGCTCAATGACATCACGAATGGCATGATTGCCACCGGCCACCGGCCAAATCTTGTCCAGCTTCGGCGGTATGTTGAAGGTGGCGCAGATAATCTCCTGCAGCGGGCCTTGAAAATTCATTTCACCAGCCATGTGAATGATTGGGAAAGCAGATCGTCGTCCTACATCAGGCGCAACAAGGATCGCCTTCTGGAAGCCTACATCTCTTTCTATAAGGAAGTCGCCATCCATGAGGCGCAATCGGTTGATCTTGATGGCCTGATCTCGACCTACGAACACAACCGCGATCACTTCCAGAAGATGGTGGCTTCGCTGATCCCGATTCTTTCGATGCTCACCAGCGATCCATTACAGGAACTTCTTTCTCCCGATTTTGAGCCGGGGCACGAGCGGCTGGTGACGGACATGTCGAAGATCATTCGCGGCAACAAGGTGGTTTACATTGGCCTGGATTCCCTTGCCGACTCGACAGTGGGAAGCGCCATCGGCTCCATCATGCTGGCCGATCTCGCTGCCGTTGCGGGTGACCGCTACAACTACGGGATCGACTCGCTGGCGCCGGTCAATCTGTTCATCGACGAAGCTGCCGAGGTGCTCAACCAGCCGGCCATCCAGCTCATGAACAAGGGTGGTGGCGCAGAATTTCGAGTCACCATCGCCACGCAGACTTTTGCCGATTTCGCCAGCCGACTCGGCGATGAGAACAAGGCGCGGCAGGTTCTCGCCAACACTAACAACAAGATCGCGATGCGCGTTCTGGATTCCGAGACCCAGAAGTACATTGCCGAAGGGATGCCGCAAATCAAGGTGCGCTCAATGGCGCTGAGGTATGGGCACAACGTCGATACCCATATCCATGATGAGTATACCGCGTCATACCAGGAACAGATACTCGAAGAAGAGGCCGAACTGTTTCCGGCGGCGATGCTGGGGGAGTTGCCGCCGCTTCATTTCATCGCGCGCATGTCGGGTGGTCGGACGCTCAAGGGGCGCATCCCCATTCTGTTGGCTGATGGATAATGGCCAAGAACCCCGATTCTGGCTGGAGTACGTTTCTCGCCATTTCGCTGTTCATCCTGATAGTGGCGGTGTGGGTGTTTATCCCGCCAGCCGTGGTTCGTAGCGCATGGATGGATGAGCGCGCGGAGGTATACGCCATTGCCGGCAGTGGCGAGAGTGCCGTCTATGGCCGGATATTCGATGATCTGCAAGCGTCGCTGGCTGGAGACTTTCGCGGGTACATCCGTGACGCGGAAGCGATGGGGCAGGGGCCGATGGGAAATTCAGCGTTCAGTCGCTGGGCGCAAGATCGGATCATGGCAACCTGGCTATGGATCGGGTTGATCGCTTACCGGCTGCAAGTGCTGATGGGATGGCTGCTGCCGGGAATACCCGTCATGCTGGCAGCCTATCTGGACGGGCACTTTGTCCGGGAAATCCGGAAATACTCCTTCGTTGCCCAAAGCCCGATACGGCACAAGCTCGGCGT
>CAZMWC010000285.1:0-2978 GCA_964569805.1 uncultured Gallionella sp. | reverse complement strand
TCGCCGCTGTATCGCAGCGTGGTGCAAAGCATCGTCAGATTGCAGAACATCGAACTGGTCGAAATCCCGTTCGACGCGGCGACCGGCACGACCGACCTGAAAGCACTGGAGCAACACGCGGGTAGCGAGTTCGCCGCGCTGGTGATCCCGCAACCGAATTTTTTTGGCGCGCTGGAAGATGTGGATACGCTCACCGACTGGGCGCATGCGCAGAATGCGCTGGCGATCGCGCTGGTGAACCCGCTGTCGCTGGCGCTGCTGAAAGCACCGGGAAAATGGGGAACCAAGGGGGCGGACATCGCGGTAGGCGACGGCCAGCCACTGGGTGCGCCGCTGTCCAGCGGCGGCCCGTACTTCGGTTTCATGTGCTGCAAACAGGCGCTGGTGCGCCAGATGGCGGGACGCATCATCGGCCGCACCGTCGATCTCGACGGCAAGCCGGGTTTCACGCTGACGTTGCAAGCGCGCGAACAGCACATCCGCCGCGCCAAGGCGACTTCCAACATCTGCTCCAATCAGGGGCTGATGGTGACCGCCGCGACTATCCACATGGCGTTGCTCGGCGTGGATGGACTGCGCCGCGTAGCTGCGGCATCGCATGCCAATACACAGGCACTGGCGGTGCAGGTGAGCGGCATACACGGCGTGAAGCGATTGTTCAACGGCGCTCATTTTCACGAAACGGTACTGCATCTTTCATCATCTTCGGCCAAAATACTGGAAAAAATGACTGAGCAGGGCGTGTTGGGCGGCTTTGATTTGCAACCGCATTACCCGCAACTGGGTAACGCCATCCTGGTGTGTGCTACCGAAACCAAGACCTCGGAAGATATTCAACGCTATGTGGCGGCGTTACGCCACGCACTTCAATAAGGAGAGCCAAATGAGCAAAGACGTTTCCAATAACACCGCCGTTACCCTGAAGGGTACGCCCGTCACGCTGTTCGGTGCCTTTCCCGCCGTCGGCCAGGCCGCGCCTGCTTTCGCCTTGGTCGGTGCCGACCTGAAGGACGTGTCGCTGAAGGATTTTGCCGGCAAACGCAAAGTCCTGAACATTGTGCCCAGCCTGGATACCGCCGTATGCGCCACTTCCGCGCGCAAGTTCAATGAAGCGGCCAGCAAGCTCGACAATACTGTGGTGCTGGTGATCTCCGCCGACCTGCCATTCGCGATGAAGCGCTTCTGCGTCGCCGAAGGCCTGGAGAACGTCGTCACGCTGTCGCTGATGCGCGGACGCGACTTCATGCGCAACTACGGCGTAAAGATAGCTGATTCTGCCTTGGCTGGTGTGACGGCGCGCGCCGTGTTGGTGCTGGATGAGAACGACAAAATAATCCATGCCGAGCTGGTACCGGAAATCACCACCGAACCGAATTACGATGCGGCACTGGCGGCACTGAAATAGGGCGTTTAGTAGGAGCTGCGTAGGTTGGGTTAGGCCACAGGCCGTAGCCCAACCTACCATACTGAAATAACAAAAGGCGTTTGATCGCGCCAAGACGCCAAGACGCAAAGCAATAGTTGCTCGGAATGGTGTTGCATTTCTTTGCGCCTTGGCGTCTTGGCGCGAGATTGCTTTTCACAGGATAAACCCATGTTGATCTTCGAACGCTCCCACCCCGGCCGCCGCAATGCGGCACAAGCTCCGTTCCACGCTGCCGATATCAGTGGCATCCCTGCCGCGCTGTTGCGCGAGGACAAACCGCTGTTGCCGGAAGCTTCGGAAATGGATGTGGTACGCCACTACACCCGCCTGTCGCAGAAAAACTTTTCGATCGACACGCATTTCTATCCGCTCGGTTCCTGCACCATGAAATACAACCCGCGCGCCTGCAACACGCTGGCGATGCTGCCGCAATTTCTGGCGCGCCATCCGCTTGCGCCGGATTCCACCGGGCAGGGCGTGCTGGCTTGCCTGCATGACTTGCAGGAAATATTGAAGGATGTCACCGGCATGGCGGGTGTGTCGCTGATGCCGATGGCGGGCGCGCAGGGCGAATTCGCCGGCATCGCGATGATTCGCGCCTACCACGATGCGCGCGGCGATACGGCACGCACCGAAATCATCGTGCCGGACGCGGCGCACGGTACCAATCCGGCGACCGCCGTGATGTGCGGCTATACCGTGAAAGAAATCCAAACCGATGCCAACGGCGACGTCGACCTGGATGCGCTGCGCGCCGCCGTCGGCCCACAGACTGCCGGTTTGATGCTGACCAACCCTTCCACACTGGGCGTATTCGAACAACGCATCCGTGACATCCAGAAGATCATCCACGACGTGGGCGGCCTGCTGTATTACGACGGCGCGAATCTCAACGCCATCCTCGGCAAGGTGAAGCCCGGCGATATGGGTTTCGACGTGATCCACATGAATTTGCACAAGACCTTCTCCACCCCGCACGGCGGCGGCGGACCGGGCGCGGGTGCGGTCGGCGTGGCAGAACGCCTGCTGCCGTTTCTGCCATTGCCGGTGGTAGAAAAATTACCCTCTCCCCTCGCGGGAGAGGGTGCCCGAAGGGCGGGAGAGGGGGCGAGTGGCGAAGCCGCGAGTTACCGCTACCTCTCCGAAGCCGACTTGCCGCAATCCATCGGCCACCTGTCCGCCTTCAGCGGCAACATCGGCGTGTTGCTGCGCGCCTATGTGTACGCGCGCATGTTGGGCGCGGAAGGCATGCACCGCGTCGCCGAATTCGCCACGCTGAACGCCAACTACATGATGGCAGAACTGCAAAAGGCCGGATTCACCGTGGCCTTTCCGCAGCGCCGCGCCAGCCACGAATTCATCGTCTCGATGAAACCGCTCAAGGATGCCACCGGTATTTCGGCGATGGATGTGGCGAAACGCCTGCTGGACAAAGGCTTCCATCCGCCCACCACCTATTTCCCGATGCTGGTGCCGGAGTGCCTGCTGATCGAGCCAACCGAGACCGAATCCAAGGAAACACTGGATGCTTTCGTCACCGCGCTGAAGGAAA
>CAZMWC010000284.1:0-2990 GCA_964569805.1 uncultured Gallionella sp. | reverse complement strand
CGATGCCTTTGCGCGCAGAATGCAAGTGCTGGTCGATGGGCGTTCGGTATATTTGCCGTTTTACGGGCAAGTGGATTGGTACGAACTGCCTCTGGATATAGGTGATATTGAACGCATCGAGGTGATCCGCGGCCCTTCTGCCGCCTCGCACGGCTCAAACTCGGTGCAGGGCGTAATCAGCATTTTTACCCGTCAGGCCTCCGCCGCACCCAAAGCGCAGGTGTCCATCAATCGGGGAGAAGCGGGTGTCTCGGATGTCTCTGCCCGGTTGGGCAGCGCGGGAGAGAACCTGGATTATCGCGTGACACTCGCTTCGCGCGGTGACGATGGTTTCTACGGCAAGCAGCAGATGAACATTAATGACGACAGCAGCACCCGGTTGATTAACACCAGAATCAATTACCGGCCAACCGGCAGCGACAGCTTTGATATTCAGTTGGGGCACAGCTCCAGCACGCGCACTAACGGCGACATCAATCTTAGCGCACAACACCAGAATACATTGCGGGACGCTGAAGCCAGCTCTGATTTCCAGCAAATAACCTGGCTGCATACCGTCCACGAGCACAGCGATATCCAGCTCGGCTATTACCACATGCGCCGCAACACGGCCGATAACCGGCCGTTCTATGGCACAAATTTCTGGATTATCGATGAGGCGAAAATTGATCGCCATGATCTGGAGCTGCAGCACACGCTGATCACTTCGCCGTCCAATCGTATCGTGTGGGGAGTGGGTATGCGTAATGATTCGGTGGATTCGCCGAATAATTTTCTGGCATCCGTCACGTGGAAGGAATACCGCATATTCGCGCATGACGAGTGGCGCATCACTTCGTCCGATCTGTTGAATATCGGCGCAATGGCCGAGAAAAATGCGCTCGGGCAAACGCGCGTTTCGCCGCGCGCCGCCTACAGCCATCACTTGTCGCCAAGGCATACGCTGCGTGCCAGCGCATCGGTGGCCTACCGCAACCCGGAAATGATCGAGGAATTGGGAAACCGTCGCTTCTGGAGAGGAGATAAATGGTGGCGGCCTTTTACGGCGGCAGGCGGATTGAGCCCGGAGCGCGCCTTCTCGCGTGAAATCGGCTACATCGGGCAATTGGACGATGCCGGCTCCACTCTCGATATCCGGGTTTATCACGACCAGATCAAAAACATCATCTGGGTAGATCCGGTTCTTTATCCCGGTGCGGTCGATAACAAAACAACCAACTTCAAGAGCCTGTTCACCGCCAGCCACAGAGGGTTGGAAAGTACCCTCAATTACAAATTTGGTGCGCACAGCAACCTGACCGTGAATTACGCGCGCCAGTTTGTTGGCGCAGATGCGGCTGGCCGCCTCACTTATTACCCCATGAGCGTGCTTGATCAATACGTCTCCCGCTACGAAAAAACCGTGCCGCAAAACAGCGCCAGCCTGCTGCTCCAACATGGTTTTTCCGGCGGAATGCAACTCGGTGTGGGCTTCTATCATCAGGATCCGGTCAGGGTGCTGGATGCGAATATAAATGACACACAACCCCTGACACGCCGCCTTGATTTGCGGATAGCCCAACGTTTTGGCCTGTCGCGCGACGGGGGCAGCAAAGCGGATGCCGCCAAATCGGGTAGTGGCGAAATCGCTTTGGTACTGCAAAACGCCTTGAGCGATCACTACACCGATTACAACGTAGACTTCATCAACAAACGGCGCGCTTACCTTACTGCAACCATGGAATTCTGATGCCCGTCAGCCCGCACCGCCCATTAGCCATGCTGTTGCTCTCTGTAGCAACAGCACTGCTGGCGGCGGCGGCACAAGCTGAAACACTGAATGTCCGCTTGCTGATGAGCGACAGCACGCCGGCCTACCAGCAATTTGCGACCACGCTGAAAAATGGGCTTGCCGCAAGCAAGGCTGATGTAAACATTATCGGGTCTTCAACCAGCGACCTCGGCGCGTCGTACAGAGGTAAAAAAATCGATTTGATCGTTGCCGCCGGCACGAAAGCCGTTGAATCCGCCATCGCCAATACTGACACACCCGTTCTCGGTGTGATGATCCCCAAAATAGCCTATGAGACGTTGCTCGAAAAATGGTCTCCACAGCAACATCCGAAGATTACCTCGGCGATTTATCTCAATCAGCCGTGGGACCGGCAGTTAAGCTTCATCCGGGCCGCTCTCCCCAGGCACAGCGTAGTCGGCCTGCTGTACTCGCCCAACACCAGCATATTTCTCCCTCGCTTGCCGCGCGGAATGTCCATCAACGCCCAGTCAGTCAGATCGCCTGAAACCCTGTTTGCCACGCTGGAAGCGGTTCTGGATCGCAGTGACGTGCTGCTGGTCATTCCCGACAGTGAAATTTACAGCAGCAATAATGTGCGCAATATCCTGCTGACCAGCTACCGGATGAAGGTTCCGCTGATCGGTATTTCGCAGGCCTATGTGAATGCGGGGGCGCTTGGTGCCATTTTTTCCACGCCGGAACAGCTTGCCGCACAAACTGGAACAACAATAGCTTCATTCGCGAGGCAGCGGCTTTTGCCGGGGCCGCAATACCCGTCATTATTTAGCATCGGTTTAAATCAACAAGTCGCACGTTCATTGAATATCCCGCTGGATTCACCGGAAGCAATACACGAACGCATGAGCAAAGCAGAGGAGGGGATGCAATGAAACGATCCGGTATTCGCAGGCATGTTGCCTGGCTGACGCTTGTCCCGTCTCTCGTTATGGTGATCAGCCTGGAAGCGCTTTTCCTGTATGTCCGTTATTCCGATATAGACCGGGATTTGCTGGAACGCGGAAAATTGATTGCCCGGCAACTCGCTTCAAGCAGTGAATACGGGGTGTTTTCAAACAACCAGGCCTTTTTGCAGAACTTGGCCAACGGATCTTTGCAACAGCCGGATGTGCGCGGCCTGATTATTTTAAATGCCGCTTCAGAAATACTGGTCAAGGGAGGGGAGTTTTCCGGCCATCTAAAAAATGAGCCAGATATT
>CAZMWC010000283.1:0-2993 GCA_964569805.1 uncultured Gallionella sp. | reverse complement strand
ACTACCCTGCCGTGGACTGGGTGGAAAGCTTCTCCGGCTATGTCGCCAGTTGCGGCGGCTGGTGGGCGGAGCATATTGATCCGCGCTGGGAAGCGCACCGCGCCTCGGCGCTCGGCATCCTGTCGCAGGCCGAAGAGCTGGCGCGCATTGTCAATCTGGTCGGCCCCGAAGCCCTGTCACCGCAGCAGCGCTGGGCGCTGCAAGGCGTGGCGCTATTCCGCGAAGGTGTGCTGCAACAAAGCGCGCTCGATCCGGTGGACAGCTATTGCTCGCCGCAAAAACAATTCGCCCTGCTCGACCAGATGCTGTCCATCTACCTGCAAGGACTCAAGCTGCTGGAACTGGGCGTGCCGGTGCAGGAATTGCTGCGCCTGCCGCTACTCGCCAGCGCGCAGCGGCTGAAGAGCACGTATGCCAACGATCAGCTGGAAGAACTGCACAACTTCGCCGTGCAAGTTGACAGTGAATTCGAACGCTTGCGCAACGAGTATGCACAACACGGAAAGGCAGCGGTATGAGCGATAAAGAATACCGCTTGGCTTCGGCGGCGCATGGCGGCCTGCTGTACATGCGCGGCGTACCCGGTGTGGCGCTGGGCGACCGTGTGGTGGTGCGCGACCACAGCGGGCGGCGGCGCAACGGGCAAGTGATCCGCACTTCAGACGAACTGGTGCTGATCCAGATGCTGGAAGGCACCGACAATCTCGATCTGGAGCGCACCTGGGTGCGCTTCCTCGATCAGCCGTTCGAAGTTGCCTTAAACCCGGATATTCTGGGGCGGGTGTTCAACGGCCTCGGGCAACCGCGCGACAGCCGCCCTCCCCTGTATTCCAAACTGAAACGTAACGTCAATGGCGCGCCGGTGAACCCCGCCGCGCGCGCCTACCCGCGCGAGTTCATCCAGACCGGCCTGTCTGCGGTTGACGGCCTCAATTCGCTGGTACGCGGGCAAAAATTGCCGATCTTCTCCGGCTCCGGTTTGCCGCACAATCGCCTCGCCGCGCAAATCGTACGGCAGGCCAGACTGCCCGGCGAGGAGTCGCATTTCGCCATCGTGTTCGCCGCGATGGGCGTGTCCTATTCTGATGCGCAATTTTTCCGCGAGACTTTCACCGACAGCGGCGTGCTGCGCAATGTGGTGATGTTCCTCAACCTCGCCGACGAGCCCACCATCGAGCGCCTGATCCTGCCGCGCGCCGCGCTGACCGTGGCGGAATACCTGGCGTTTGATCTGGATATGCATGTGCTGGTGGTGATGACCGACATGACGCATTACGCCGAAGCCTTGCGCGAAGTGGCGACGGCAAAAGGCGACGTGCCGGCGCGCAAAGGCTATCCCGGTTATCTCTATTCCGATCTGGCGGAAATCTACGAGCGCGCCGGGCGCATCAGAGGAAAGCTCGGCTCCATCACCATGGTGCCGGTGGTCAGCATGCCGAGCGACGATATCACCCATCCCATCCCGGACCTCACCGGCTATATCACCGAGGGGCAACTGGTATTGAGCCGCACGCTCAACAATCTCGGCATCTATCCGCCGGTGGACATCCCGCCCTCGCTATCGCGCCTGATGAAGGACGGTATCGGCAAAGATCACACGCGCGAGGATCACGCGCGGGTCACAGGGCAACTTTATGCCTCCTACGCGCGCGCGCTCGAAGTGCGCAACCTCGCCTCCATCATCGGGGCTGACGACCTCTCCGAAACCGATCGGAACTACCTCGCCTTCGCCGGAGCCTTCGAACAGCACTTCGTCGGGCAAGGCGAGCATGAAGACCGCAGCATCGTCGAAACGCTGAATCTCGCATGGGATTTGCTTTCCATGCTACCGCCGGAAACACTGACCCGTGTCGGTGAAGCGGATTTGGCCAAGTATCATCATTGGCAATCCGCAGCAGGCAAACCGGAATGAACCTAGAAACCTCAGTTGACCGCTTATAAGAGCACATAGAGCGATGAATAAAATGGATTTTGTGTTTTATCGTTTCACCGATCGGATGAGTGCGCTACGGGGCGGATTGTACGGTTCTGGCGGCGCATGGTGGCGTTGCAACTCCTTGGAATGGAACGACCATTCCGCGTCGTTGCGCCTTGCCCTGCCCCCCCATAACCGCACACTCCACCCCGTCCAACTGAGGTTTCTAGGTTGAAAAACCGCCTCAAAGTGCGCTCTACCAAAAGCACGCTGCTCTCGCTGCGCCGCCAGGCGATAGCGTTGCAGCGCGGCCATGACCTGCTCGAACGCAAGCGCGAATTGCTCACGCGCCTGGTGCACCAGCGCCTGCAAAAATACCGTGTGCTACGCCTGACAGTAAAAGAAGCCCTACAAAATGCCTACTACTGGTTGGCCATCGCCCATATGCGCATGGGCAGCACCCAGTTGCGCCAGGCAGTGCTGGGGCTGGCACCCGCCGTGTCTGTGCACATCCTGCCGCGCAGCAGTATCGGCGTCGAATATCCCACCGTTACCGTCGAGAGCATGCCGCTGCAACCCGTCGGCCTGATGTGGACCGATGCCAGTTTCGATGAGGCGCGCCAACGTATGGCCGACATCACCGTGTTGCTTGCGCAACTGGGCGAAGCGGAGACCGCGCTATGGCGCCTGCTGACCGAACAACGCAAAACCCAGAAACGCGTCAACGCCCTCAAATATAACGTCATCCCGCGCTACCGAACCACTATCCGCCACATCGAATCATCATTGTCCGAAGAAGAGCGCGACACCCTGTTCCAACTAAAGGTTATGCGCGATCAAATGGAAGCGACCGGGGATCGCCAGAGTTACCTGTCGTGAAGGTCAAAGCCGTTGGTTGATTAATATGTATTTGACTTGACTTTACTATTATTTGATAATAATCAGACAATAATTAATTATGCGAGGTGTCTCATGGAAGTAAGAGCCAGTGAAACAATTTCGGTAACGGATATTCAGCGTCGAGCAAAGGATGTTTTTGATCGCATCGAAAGTGGAGAACAGGACAAGTACGTTGTCT
>CAZMWC010000282.1:0-3040 GCA_964569805.1 uncultured Gallionella sp. | reverse complement strand
CGAATGCCGCATGACCGGCTACCGGGGGCGCACCGGCATCTACGAGATGCTGCCGATCAGCGCAGAATTAAAAAAACTGGTGGTTGGGGATGCCGAACTGGCCAAACTCAAGGCGCTGGCGCAGCGCGAGGGGATGAAGCCGCTGCGCTTGAGCGGCGCGGAAAAGGTTGCGGCAGGGCTGACCACGCCGGAGGAGATTATCAGAATTGCGCCGCCGCTGGATTAGCAGCCGATTTCCTTTAAGTCCGACAGGCTGCTAGCCGTAGACACCAGTAGACAAGTAGCGATCGCCGCGATCGCAGACGATAAACGCGATTACCGCATTTTCGACTTGTCGTGAAACGCGCAGTGCGACACTCAATGCGCCGCCGGAAGAAATGCCGCAGAAAATACCTTCCTCGCGCGCCAGCCTGCGCGCCATTTCCTCTGCGTCCGCCTGGCCGACGTATTCCAGCCGGTCCACATTTTTACCATCATAGATTTTCGGCAGATAGGCCGGTGGCCATTTGCGGATACCGGAAATCTGCGCGCCTTCTTCCGGTTGCACGCCGATGATCTGGATGGCGGAATCCTGTTCCTTGAAGAACCGCGAGCAGCCCATGATGGTGCCGGTGGTGCCCATGCTGCTGACGAAGTGGGTGAGTTTGCCAGCGGTGTCGCGCCAGATTTCCGGTGCAGTGCCTTCGTAATGCGCCAGCGGATTGTCGGGGTTGGCGAACTGGTCGAGGATGGTTCCTTTGCCCTCGGCACGCAATTTTTCCGCCGTGTCGCGCGCCAGCTCCATGCTGCCTTCTTTCGGGGTCAGCAGCAGTTCCGCGCCATAGGCGCGCATGATCTGGCAACGCTCCACGCTCTGGTTCTCGGGCATCACCAGCATCATCCGGTAGCCGCGCACCGCCGCCGCCATCGCCAGCGCGATGCCGGTATTGCCGCTGGTCGCCTCGATCAGCGTGTCGCCCGGTTTGATGTCGCCGCGCTGCTCGGCGCGCACGATCATCGACAGCGCGGGGCGATCTTTCACCGAGCCGGCCGGGTTGTTGCCTTCCAGCTTGGCGAGAACGATGTTCGAGGTGTTGCCCGGAATGCGTTTCAACCTGACCAGCGGTGTGTTGCCGACAAAATTTTCTATGGATGGATACATCGCTCTGCCTTCATATCGTCGAGGAGCGCAATGATAACTGCGGCGGCAAGAAACTGCATGGTGATCGCGCGGCAGCCTGCCGGGCAATCGGGCTGTCGAATCTCTTCTACATCCACGCCCAGCCGGCATCGAGCACCCGGTCGCGCTTGTCTTCCGGCACGCGCTGCATGAAGGCGCAATCCTGCCGGTGGATAGTGATGCCGCGGTCGCGCGTGACGTAGCCGATGATGGCATCCGTTTTTTCCGGCTTGCAGCACTTGGCCAGTTTGATCATCAGATTGTCCACGCCTTCGATCAGCACGCCTGTTGAGGAGGCGCGTTGCGCGGTGCGCTTGCGTGCGACGGGCTGTGGTGCGGCAGCCTGCTTCGCGGGAACCTCCTGCTGGATGGCGAGCGCGGCGCGGCGCGGAGTGACTTCGCCGCGCCCGAGGGCGGCGAGCAACTCTTCCAGCTTGTGGAAATGCAAGCGTTGCGCGACCTTTTCCTGATTGACCGAGGTTACGCCGAGGCGTTGTAATTCGCGGTCGAGCAACAGCCTGCCCTGCGCGACGCTGTCGTCCAGATTTTGCGTCTTGAACCAATGCCGCACCTTGGCGCGCGCTCGCGCGCTTTTGAGGTAGCCCTGTTGCGGGCTGAGCCAGTCGCGGCTCGGCGCGCCCTGTTTTGCGGTGAGGATTTCCACGCGCTGGCCATTCTGCAATTTGTATTTGAGCGGCACGATACTGCCGTCCACTTTTGCGCCGCGCGTGCGGTGGCCGAGATCGGTGTGCAGGGTGTAGGCAAAATCTACCGGGGTTGCGCCCTTGGGTAAATCCATGACCTTGCCGAGCGGCGTAAACACATACACGCGGTCTTGCAGCAACCCGTTTCTGAATTGCTCCTGCAAATTACCGCTGTCGGCCAGCTCCGCCTTCCACGCCAGTATCTGGCGCAGCCAGGAGAGCTTGTCGTCGAGCCCGGCATCGGATTTCTTATTTTCCTTGTAGCGCCAGTGCGCGGCGACACCGAGCTCCGAATCGTGGTGCATGTCGCGCGTGCGTATCTGCACTTCCAGCGCGAGCTGTCGCGGCCCGGTCACGGCGGTGTGCAGCGAACGGTAGCCGTTGCCCTTGGGATTCGCGATGTAGTCGTCGAACTCGCTGGCGATGGGCGGCCACAGTTCGTGCACCACGGAGAGCGCCGCGTAACAATTCTGGACATCGCCCACGAGAATGCGCACGGCGCGCACGTCGTAGAGCTCGCCGAACTCGACCTGCTTGCGTTTCATCTTGCTGATGATGCTGTGGATGTGTTTGGGGCGGCCGCTCACCTCGGCTTCGATTCCGGCATCGGCCAGCGCCTGTTTGAGCCGCGCGATCACTTCCTCGATGTAGCGTTCCCGATCCATGCGGCGCTCGTCGAGCAGCCCGGCCACTTTTTTGTAGAGCGCCGGTTCCAAATAGCGCAGCGACAGATCTTCCAGTTCCCACTTGAGTTGCCACACGCCGAGCCGGTTCGCCAGCGGGGCGAAGATGCTTTGCGTCTCCCGCGCGATCCGCTTCTGCTGCTCTGGGCTTGCGCCGGACAGGTTGCGCAGGGTCTGGGTGCGCTCGGCGAGCTTGATGAGCACGACGCGGATGTCATCCACCATCGCCAGCAGCATTTTGCGCAGGCTCTCGATCTGCTGCGCGGCCTCGTCCTTGTCTTGCGCGCCGCGTAGTTCGCTGAACAGGCGTACACGCTCCACCCGCGAGATGCCTTCAACCAGCGCCGTTACGGTGCGACCAAAACGCCCGGCCAACACCTCGCTCCAGCCCTCCAGATAATCCGGCACGGCATGCAGCACGGTGGCCGCAATGGTCTCGTGATCCAGATGCATGCCGATCAGGATGGATGCCGAGCCGAGCGCGTGCCGCAACA
>CAZMWC010000281.1:0-3047 GCA_964569805.1 uncultured Gallionella sp. | reverse complement strand
GCGCAATAACCAACGGGCATTGCGCCGTATGTTTCGTTGAGTTACGGTGCAATGCGCTACACTTATTGCACCCTACGAAGCTGCCATTCTCAGGTTAATTGGTTTGCGCGATTTTTTGTCTAGATAACGCCGGATTCTGCGCGAAATAGCGTTTGATGCCGTCGAGGATGGCATTGGCTATCTTTTCCTGATAGCCCTCATCGTTCAAACGGCGTTCCTCATTGGGATTGCTGATGAAGGCAGTCTCCACCAGAATGGAAGGGATGTCGGGTGATTTCAGTACGGCGAATCCGGCTTGTTCAACGTGGCCACGATGCAGGTCATTGATATCGCCCAGCTCCTTCAGCACATGCTTGGCGAGCTTCATGCTGTCGTTGATGGTGGCGGTCTGCGATAGATCGAGCAGCGTGCGCGCCAGATAGGGGTCTTTCACCGCGATGTTTACCCCGCCGATCAAGTCCGCTTCATTTTCCTTTTTTGCCAGCCAGCGCGCCGCCGTGCTGGTTGCGCCATGTTCTGATAACGCAAATACCGATGAGCCGCGCGCATCCGGTTTGATGAAGGCATCTGCGTGTATGGAAATGAACAGATCGGCATTGACTTTACGTGCCTTGGCAACGCGGCCGATGAGTGGAATGAAATAGTCGCCATCGCGGATCAACATACCGCGCATATTCGGTATGTCATCTATCAGCGTTCTCAGTTTGCGTGCAATCGACAGCGTGACATCTTTTTCGTTGGAGCCGCGCCTGCCGCGCGCGCCGGGGTCTTCACCGCCGTGCCCGGCATCAATCGCGATGATCAGCGTGCGGGCGCGCAATTCGGGCAGACCGGCTGTTGCGCCAACAGGAGGCGATTTGTCTGCCTTGCCGGTACCCAGGTCTTGGGACTGCCCGGGCTTTTCTTCTACTGTTCGTTCGTCTGCTGTTTGTTTCGCCTCTGTGGCCGTACCGGTTGTTTCGGAGGAGGGAGCTTTGGGTTCGAGCAATGCCATCAGCGGGTCAACTGCCTGAACAGGATAGATGTCCAGCACTAGGCGATAGCCATATTCGCCCACTGGTTTAAGAGCAAACAACTGCGGCTTGACTACGCTTTTCAAATCGAATGCCAAACGCACCACGCCTGGTTTAAAACGGCCAATGCGCACATTTTTGATGTAGGGGTCAGCGCTGCCGATTTTATTGGGGAGTTCTTTTAACGCATCGCTTATTTCGACATCTTCCAGATCGATGACCAAGCGATCCGGGTTACTTACGGTGAACATGTTGTGGCTGAGGGCTTGTTTGGACTCAAGGGTCAGACGTGTGTAATCCTGTGCCGGCCAGACGCGTATCGAGTTGATGGCAATGGCGGCGTGTGCCTGCGGTAGCCAACAGAGCATCAATAGTGTTATGAACTTTACAGATGTTCTAAACATTGCCTGCCCATTTCTGTGTTGGCATAAATCGTTACCCTGCGGCCATGCGCCGGAATTTCAAAATTCGCTTCCAGATCGGCCGGCGGAACCAGACCTTGCGCTTTGTTTGGCCATTCGATGAAAAAGACGTTATGCCCGTCAAACTCATCGCGAAACCCGGCCGATTCCCATTCTTCCGCGCTGTGCATACGATACAGATCGAAGTGGAGCAAATCTAACCCGCCAACCTGGTACTGCTCAACCAAGGTATAGGTGGGGCTTTTTACACGCCCGGTATGGCCTAACGCATTCAGCATACCGCGCACCAAAGTGGTTTTGCCCGCCCCCAAATCGCCATGCAGATAAATCACCATGCCGGGTTTGAGCCGCGCAGCAAGGTGTTGCGCCAGAGCGGTAGTCGCATTCTCATCAGCGAGATTTATGCTGATTCGGCTATCATCGGCGTTATGCAAAATATCCATCCTCAACAGGTCGATTACAACGCGCTGGCAGCCCGCATACGCAACTGGGCGCACGAGCTTGGCTTTCAGTCCGTTGGCATCAGCGACACCGATCTTTCTGCCGCAGAAAATGACCTGCTCGAATGGTTGGCACAGGGGTTCCACGGCGAGATGGATTATATGGCAAAACATGGGGTAAAACGCAGCCGACCGGCGGAACTTTTACCCGGTACATTGCGAATAATTTCGCTGCGTATGAATTGTGCGCCACCCGATGCACGTGATGGCTGGCAGGTGTTACGGGATGGCGAACGCGCTTTTATTTCACGTTATGCGTTGGGGCGCGATTACCACAAGGTGTTGCGCAACCGCATGGCGAAACTGGCAGACAAAATCCGTGCTGAAATCACCGAATTCGACGGGCGTGTATTCACCGATAGCGCGCCGGTGCTGGAAGTCGAGCTGGCACGCAAGGCTGGCTTGGGGTGGCGCGGTAAACACACTCTGCTGCTGTCGCGCGAACAGGGCTCGCAATTTTTTATCGGCGAGATTTATGTGAACCTGCCGCTGCCGACGGATGAACCGCAGCAAGAACATTGCGGAAGCTGTGCGCGCTGCCTCGATATTTGCCCAACCCGGGCTATCACCGCACCGTATCTTGTCGATGCGCGCCGCTGCATTTCCTATTTGACTATTGAGCTCAAGGGCAGCATTCCCGTTGAATTGCGCCCACTGATCGGCAACCGTATCTACGGCTGCGACGATTGCCAGATGGTTTGCCCGTGGAACAGTTTCGCGCAGGCCAGCGCCGAGCCGGATTTTGCCGTGCGCCACGGGCTGGATGATGTATCGCTGGCAGAATTGTTTGCGTGGGATGAAGCCGAATTCAAAGCCAAGCTTGCCGGTAGCGCAATCCATCGTATCGGCCATGAGCAATGGTTGCGCAATATAGCGGTCGGATTGGGCAATGCGCAAAAAAGTGTGGAAATCATTGCCGCGTTGCGAACCCGTTCCGATCATCCATCCGCATTGGTGCGTGAACACGTTGCGTGGGCCTTGGCGCGTCACGCCTAAACGCTGAATGAGTTGCCATGCCCTTGAGAGAGGGTGTTTGGTTGGTTGATTTATTCTAAAAAACGCAGTTGATGATGAATATTCCTTTCATTCATGGCATTGCATTGCTTCTGTAG
>CAZMWC010000280.1:0-3070 GCA_964569805.1 uncultured Gallionella sp. | reverse complement strand
AACCGTGCGGTTGCTTGACCAGATATTTCTGGTGGTATTCCTCGGCGCGATAGAACTCTTTGAACGGCACAACTTCAGTCACGATCCGGGCCTTCCATTCGCCGGAAGCATCCACAGTCTTGATGACTTCGCGGGCGATATGTTCCTGTTCCGCGCTGGTATAGGAAATCGCCGAGCGATATTGGGTGCCGGTATCGTTGCCCTGCCGGTTGGGCGTGGTGGGGTTGTGCATACGGAAAAATTCGAACAGCAGGTGGCGGTAGGTAAGTTGCTTGGGGTCGAACACGATTTTGAGCGATTCGGCGTGGCCGGTGCGTCCGGCCTTGACCTTTTCGTAACTGGCATCCGGCGTGTCGCCGCCGGTGTAGCCGACTTCAGTTTCCAGTACGCCGGGAAT
The DNA here is from genome assembly GCA_964569805.1 of uncultured Gallionella sp. Lineage (GTDB taxonomy): Bacteria > Pseudomonadota > Gammaproteobacteria > Burkholderiales > Gallionellaceae > Gallionella. The sequence goes on along the minus strand of CAZMWC010000280.1, from coordinate 2,673 downwards.
CTGGCGCACCAGCTCTTCCATCCCCCAGAAGCAACCGCCCGCAAGATAGGCGGTTTGTTGTTTGGTGTGGTCTGGCATGGCGTGAGTCCCTTTCTGCTGGCTATGGCTTGTGATGGGAAGCAAGGCGGCAAAAATGATGAAAAACCGGATGGTTGATTTCATTGGCCGCTTCGAGCAGCCGAACAACCCCATCAGGGAACCTCTATAAATTCATTTTGCGGGCAAATCGCTGCGTCGCGTGCTCGCTCATTCCTCGCCTATCCATTTGATATGTCTCGTCATTCGCTGCGCGGCTCCTTGCGCTTCATCCCGCAAGAGTGAATTTCTAGAGGTTCCCATCAGTAATTCTTATTTGGTGAGCCTCCAAATTGGCTGAAGCTTGTTACGACCGACTTGCCGTCAACCTGCGGCACCAGTTCCCTTTTTTTAGTCGCATAGACGGTCATCGTGTTGTTTTCCCCGTCATAGATAGCCATTGGTATGCATCCGTCATCCACGGTTTGCCGGATTATCCCCCTGACAATTTCATGCGATTTTTCGTCGTCTTCCCGCATAACCAATTCTTTCTTGCCTTGCCATGTGACATGCAGGCAATCCGGCAAGCAGCTGCCGATTTTGACCTTGGCTATCGTCGTCACCAGCCGTTTTCTTCCCCATTCTTCCGGTGTCTCGTAATAATGAAAAACGGCATGTGCGAATGTTTTCGTATCGGCGGCATCCGGGCAGCTTATATAAAATATGTGTTGCAGCTTTTCGGTTAAAAAGCCCACTTCGTATGTTTCAACATCTTGTTCTATAGTCATTTTTTACCTTTTCCACATGAGATCCAACAGGCGCTGATTATAACCCATCAGCTATCGGGATTGCTCTGGCGTTTCCGCTATAATCCGGCGCGCACCGCCACAACGCTCGCCCCGAACACATGCCTGCCATCCATCTGTTGCCCGACCTGCTCATCAACCAAATCGCCGCCGGCGAGGTGATCGAGCGCCCCGCTTCGGCGTTGAAAGAGTTGCTGGAAAACAGCCTGGATGCCGGTGCCACCGACATTGCGGTGCAACTGGAAGGCGGCGGCATCAAATTGCTGCGGGTGCGCGACAATGGCAAGGGCATCGCCAAAGAGGAATTGCCGCTGGCGTTGCTGCGCCACGCCACCAGCAAGATCGCCTCGCTGGATGATCTGCAACGGGTTGCCAGCATGGGGTTTCGCGGCGAGGCGCTGGCGAGCATGGCGGCGGTGGCGCAACTAGCTCTAACCAGCCGAACTGCGGGTGATACGCACGGCTGGAAAGTGGAAGCGATAGATGGACGGCTCAACGAACCGACTCCCGCCAGCCACGCGCCAGGCACGACGCTTGAGCTGCGCGAGCTATATTTCAACATCCCGGCGCGGCGGAAATTTTTGAAATCGGAAGCTACCGAATTTGCCCATTGCGAAGAAACCTTCAAGCGCATCGCGCTGTCCCGCCCGGATGTGGCTTTCTCGTTGCAACACAACGGCAGAAGCGTCTGGCAACTGCCCGTGCAGCCGCTTGCCGCACGTATTGCCGCAATACTGGGCGAAGAGTTCGGCCAGGCTGCCGTGCCGATATTCCACCATGCGGCCAACCTCTCGCTGCAAGGATTGGCCGCTCTCCCGGCCTATTCACGCAGTTCGCGCGAAGCGCAGTATTTTTTCGTCAATGGCCGTTTCGTGCGCGACAAAGTCGCCAGCCACGCGCTGCGCCAGGCCTATCAGGACATCCTGCATCACCAGCGCCATCCGGCTTTCGTGCTGTTCCTCGAACTGCCGCCGGAGCAGGTGGATGTAAATGTACATCCGGCCAAGAGCGAAGTGCGTTTCCGCGAGAGTCAGGGAATCCATCAATTCATTTTCCACACACTGCAACAGGCGCTTGCTGCCCCGGCACAGAGCGCCTCCACCACCGAGCCGCAACGACCCGCGCCATTGCCGCCGATACAGCAAAACATCGGGCTGGGTGTCGCGCAATCAGGCGCGGCTTATCAGTTGTGGGAAATGCAGGTGGGAGCTGGTGAGTCGGAAGTAAGAAGTGGTGAGCGTATGAGCGGTTTCCCACTTACCACTCACTACTCCCCACTCACCAGCGCCCCCCTGGGCTTTGCTCTCGCGCAACTTTCCGGCATCTACATCCTCGTGCAGAATGCACAAGGCCTGGTCGTGGTGGACATGCATGCCGCGCACGAGCGTATCGTGTATGAAAAGCTCAAGGCCGCAATGGATGCCCGGCAAGTCGCCACGCAGCCGCTGCTGATCCCGGTGAGTTTTTATGCCGACGCTTTGGATGTTGCGACAACAGAAGCTGAACAAACCGCGCTTGGCGCGCTCGGCTTCGATCTCGTGCCGCTCTCCCCGAACACACTGGCAGTGCGCGCCATGCCCGCACTGCTCAAACAATCCGAAGCCGAAGTAGTGGCGCGCGCGGTGCTGGGAGAATTGCGTGAATTCGGCGCATCGCGCGCGCTCACCGAACGGCGCGACAAACTGCTCGCCACGCTCGCCTGCCACGGAGCGGTGCGCGCCAACCGGATTTTGAGCATCACGGAAATGAACGCGCTGCTGCGCGAAATGGAGCAAACCGAACGCTCCGGCCAATGCAATCACGGCCGCCCGACCTGGTTTCAATTGAGCATGAACGATCTGGACAAGATGTT
>CAZMWC010000279.1:0-3089 GCA_964569805.1 uncultured Gallionella sp. | reverse complement strand
TCAGCATGATTCCAGAGATTGGTCATTTCGCGTTAATCGTTGCATTGTTTCTGGCCTGTTGCCTGGGCGTGTTGCCGATCATCGGCGCAGCGCGGGACAATGCGGTATTGATGGGCGCCGCGCGCCCGCTGGCATATGGCCAGTTTGTGTTTCTTGCCATTGCATTTGGCTGCCTGACTTACGCATTCGTCGCCAACGATTTTTCCGTGCTGTATGTCGCGCAGCATTCCAACTCCCAGCTTCCCGTCGCTTACCGTGTGGCCGCCGTGTGGGGCGGGCACGAAGGCTCGCTGTTGTTGTGGGCATTCATTCTGTCCGCATGGGTATTGGCCGTTGCGGCATTCAGCAAACACCTGCCGGAAGAAATGGTGGCGCGCGTGCTGGGTGTGATGGGGCTGGTCGCGGTGGGATTTCTGTTGTTTATGCTATTCACATCGAATCCGTTCGAACGTTTATTGCCCGCCGCCGCCGACGGGCGCGATTTAAATCCCTTGTTGCAGGATCCGGGGTTGGTGATTCACCCGCCGATGCTGTACATGGGGTATGTGGGTTTCTCGGTGGCGTTTGCTTTTGCCATCGCCGCGCTGCTGGGCGGGAAGCTGGATGCCACCTGGGCGCGTTGGTCGCGCCCTTGGACAACCGTGGCATGGGTGTTCATGACGCTCGGTATCGCGCTGGGCAGCTGGTGGGCTTACTATGAATTGGGTTGGGGCGGTTGGTGGTTTTGGGATCCGGTGGAAAACGCCTCGTTTATGCCCTGGCTGGTGGGCACTGCGCTGATTCATTCATTGGCGGTGACAGAAAAACGCGGCGCATTCAAAAGCTGGACTGTGTTACTGGCGATTGCGGCGTTTTCATTGAGTTTGCTGGGTACGTTTCTGGTGCGCTCCGGCGTGCTCACCTCGGTGCATGCATTCGCATCCGATCCGAAGCGCGGTGTTTTCATCCTGGCTTTCCTGGTAGTTACAATTGGCGCATCGTTGCTGCTGTTTGCCTGGCGCGCGCCGAAAATCGGCCTGGGTGGCAGGTTTGATTTGTTGTCGCGCGAATCGCTGTTGCTATCGAATAATGTGCTTTTTTCGGTCGCCGCCGCCTCGGTGTTTATTGGCACGCTTTACCCGCTGTTTATGGATGCGTTGGGGCAGGGGAAACTCTCGGTTGGCCCACCTTATTTCAATGCCGTATTTGTGCCGCTGATGGTGCCGATGGTGATGATGATGGGCCTGGGGCCGCTGGCGCGTTGGAAAAAAATCGGTGCGCTGGAATTGGCCAAGCGCGTGCGCTGGGCATTTGCCGGCGCGTTGCTGCTCGCGCTGTTGTTGCCGCTGGTGATGGGCGAATGGACGGTCATGATCGCGCTGGGTTTTTTGATGGCCTTCTGGATCGTTACTTCGGTATTGTTAAGTCTGCGCGAGCGGTTGATTGGCCGCGGCGCTTTCATGCAGCATTTGCGCGGCCAGTCGTTGAGCTATTACGGAATGCAGTTGGCGCATCTTGGCGTAGCGGTATTTATCATCGGCGTGACTATGGTGGAAAGCTACGAAACCGAGCGCGATGTGCGTATGAATGTTGGCGACACCGTGCAGGCTGGCGGTTATGAATTCCGCTTTCATGGCGTGGAGGAAATACAAGGGCCGAATTATGCGGCTGGGCGCGGGCGCGTAACGGCCAGCAAAAATGGCAAACAGGTCGCCGAGTTGTTCCCGGAGAAACGCATATACAACGCGTCCGGTATGCCGATGACCGAAGCGGCGATCAATACCGGTTTGTTGGGCGACTTGTATGTTTCGCTGGGTGAACCCATACCGGGCGGTGATGGGGCATGGGCGGTGCGTGTTTACATCAAACCTTTTGTGGATTGGATTTGGGCCGGCTGTTTATTGATGGTGCTCGGCGGCGTGTTGGCAATCAGTGATCGCCGTTATCGCCTCCGTCGGAGGCCGGGTGCCACGAAGGCAGAAGGCAAGGCGCAGCAGGCAAATTTTGACGGGCAGCACAGTAAGAACAGCACAGATAACATATCGGTAAAAACATCATGACGCGCTTTTTGGTTCCATTTTTTGCTTTTGTGATCTTGGCGGTTTTTCTGTTTATCGGGCTGAAACTTAACCCGCGCGAAGTGCCGTCGCCGCTGATCAGCAAAGCGGCTCCCGCATTTACGCTGCCGCAACTGTATGAGCCGGACAAACAATTTTCACCTCAAGACATGAAGGGCAAGGTGTGGCTGTTCAACGTGTGGGCATCCTGGTGCGTAGCTTGCGAAAACGAACACCCACTATTTATGGATTTGTCGCGCAAAAATCTGGTGCCGATTTTAGGCATGGCCTACAAAGACAAACCGGCAAATTCGCAAATCTGGTTGCGCAGGCTCGGTGATCCTTATCTTTTGGCGGTGTCGGATATTGAAGGGCGGGTCGGCATTGATTACGGTGTGTACGGCGTGCCGGAAACTTATGTGATCGATAAACAGGGCATCATTCAGTACAAACAGATCGGCGCGGTGACACAGCAAATTCTGGATGAAAAAATACTTCCCTTGGTGAAGGAGTTGCAGGCCAAATGAGACACTTGTTGCTGCTGTTCTGCCTGTTGCCGATTTTTTCTTATGCCGGCGAGGCTGTAGATATGGCCAAGGATCCGGTGCTGGAAAAACGCATGATAGGGTTGGCGGAAAATCTGCGTTGTCTGGTCTGCCAAAACGAATCGCTGGCCAGTTCCCATGCCGAGCTCGCCGAAGACTTGCGCCGCGAAGTGCGCGAGCAGATGCAAAAGGGCATGAGCGATCAGGAAATTATTGATTATCTGGTTTCACGCTACGGTGACTTTGTGCTGTATGACCCACCGATGAAAAAGGCTACATTGATCCTCTGGTATGGGCCATTTGCCCTGTTGCTGATCGGCGGTGCCATGCTGATTTATAAAGTGCGCAAGCGCAAGGGGGAGGTTGCGGAAACCGAATTGTCTGCCGAAGACGCGCAGCGCGCCGCTGCCTTGCTGGGCGAAACATCAGAATTGCCCAATCAATCTAACGGAGATGGCGAGTATGCCACTCCTGATTATGAAACTCGCCATGCCCGTTTCCCCCTCCC
>CAZMWC010000278.1:0-3092 GCA_964569805.1 uncultured Gallionella sp. | reverse complement strand
TGAAAATGCAAAAACTACAGAAAAAGTGCTTGTCTCCGAACAGAGTATCTACGCCGCATCAGGGTTGTGTCAATCGCGCCGGTTCCAGGCAAATTATCCCGTCCACGCAATGCGCGCACAGCTTCTTGAATTCGCTCATCGGGATCGGGCGGCTGTAGAAATAACCCTGCGCGTAATCGCAACCCATCTCGCGCAATATGTCGGCGTGCTCTCTGGTTTCAACGCCTTCCGCCAGGGTCACCATCCCCAGGCTGTGCGCCATTTTGATGGTCGCCTCGACAATCTGCCGGCTGGCGGTATCCCGGGTCAGGTCGAACACGAACGACTGGTCTATTTTCAGCTTGTCGATATGGAAGCGTTTCAAGTTGGACAGGTTGGAATAGCCGGTGCCGAAATCATCGATCGCCACCGCCACGCCGAGCCTCTCGATCTCGTCCAAAAACGCGCGCGCGCCGTGCTGCCCTTCCATAAAGGCGCTTTCGGTGATCTCCACCTCCAGGCAGCCCGGATCAAAATGGTGCTTTTCCAGCATTTCGGAGACTACTTGCGCCGCGCCTTCATCCCTCAACTGCAATGGGGAAAAATTGACCGCCACTTGCAGCGGCGTGTAGCAATCGCAGACTTTTTTGAGTTCGACCGCCTGCTCCATCGCGGTTCTGAATATCCAGTCTCCCAACTGGCGGATCTGCCCGGAGCGTTCCGCGATGGGGATAAACCTGCCGGGCGGAATGTCGCTGCCCTCATGCCGCCAGCGCGCCAGCACTTCGGCTCCGGACAGCGCCCCGTCCGCCAGCCTGATCTGCGGTTGCCATGCCAGCCAGAATTCGCCCTTTGCCAGGCCCTGCCGGATCGCCGATTCGAGCGCCAGTTGATCGGCGATGCCGCTGTTCATTTCGGATTTATAAAAGCGGATCTCCGCGTCTTCACGCTTGGCGTGGTGCATCGCGGCATCCGCGCTTTGGGTGATTTCCTCCGCAGTCGCGCCGTCGTCCGGATATAGCGCGATACCGATGGTTGCCGATGCCAGCAATTCATTGCCATCCAATGCAACCGGCTCGTTCAGCGCAGCCACGATTTTCTCCGCAATCGCCAGCGCCGCCCGGTTCCCGTGGCAGTCTCTCAATATGACGGTGAACTCGTCGCCTCCGAGCCGCGCCACGGTATCGGCTTCGCGCACCGCTTCCCTGATGCGCTGCGCGATCTGCCGCAGCAAATTATCGCCCGCCGCATGCCCGTAAGCATCGTTGACATTCTTGAACCGGTTCAGGTCAATGAGCAGCAGCGCGAAACCCTCGTTTTCGCGGCTCTGCTGCGCGATGGTCTGCTCCAGGCGATCCTTGAACAAACGGCGGTTGGGCAGGTCGGTGAGCGGGTCGTAGAAAGCCATCTGATGCAGCTCGCTCTGCATCCGCTTGTTCGGGCCCAAATCCGAAAACACCCCGACGTAATTAGCGATTTCGCCCTTGGAGTTGCGCACCGTGTTGATATGCAGCCACTCGGGGTAAATGTCGCCATTTTTGCGGCGGTTCCACAGCTCGCCCTCCCAGATGCCGGTCTCCAGCAGGTCTTTCCACATCGCGTCATAAAAGGCCCGGTCGTGATACCCGGAATGCAGGATGTTGGGGTGCAATCCCACCGCCTCATCGAGCGGATAACCCGTCGTCCGGGAAAATGCCTGATTGACGTGAATGATGCGCGAATCGGCATCGGTGATCATAATTCCCTCGGAAGTATTCTCGAACGCGATGGTGGCCAGTTCGCGGTAATCGAGTTCGATCTCCAATTTTTTGATCAGCCCCGCGAACAGGCTGTGTTCCGAAACCGCCCCGGCAAATTTTCCGTCCTCCAGCACCGCGACAAATTCGCTCCCGTTTTTTTCAAAATGCGTAAACAGCGCCTCCAGCGGCATGTCCGGCGGAATCTGAACGGTGTTTTTGCGTACCAGCAAATCGGAAAATATCCGTCCGGGAAACAACGTGGCCTGCTTCGCCCCCACCAGGCCCATAAAATTCTCTTCCTCGTCGAACACCGCGAACACGTCCGGTATCGTCCCGTCGCCCGCCACCACATCGTGGTACTTCTGCAACGCGCCCACCCGGATCATGTTCTGGCAAAGGCAATCTTTGACCTGTGACACAACACTCATGACTGCTTCACCTCCAGCATGACTTCAATTTGCAGGTCGAGGTGAATGATTTCTTCAGCGCCCATCAACGGCTTGATTTCTTGCAGCACGAAATTGATCAGCTGCTCCCTGGATGCCTTGCGCAAAATGGCGGTGCGTATCAGCACGTCGCTGATGATGTCATCTTCCACGTCCAGATGCTCGAAAGAGGTCGTGGTCAGCAGGCTCAACGCCTTGCCGACCGCGACATGCCCGATGGGCGACAGCCTGCCGAGCACCAGCCCGTCGGTGATCGGCGGCAGGGAAAATTCCGTCAATTGCGCGCGGATGATGTTCTGATGTTTTCGGTTATTCATGGCGTTTCCAGGAGGTTGTTGGCGCGATGACACGCGATGGATAAAAAATAAAATCAAACCCGCGCAGGCTACCCAACCGCCGCGCGACTGTCAATTTTTTCCCCGGCAATTTTTAACCCGCATAAGGCGTAGGGTGTCAATAAGCGCAGCGCATTGCACCGGATGTTCGGGCAAGGCACATCCGGCGCAATGCCCGTTGGTTATTGCGCCCTACGTAAAACATTGACAGCACCCACCCAAAAAACTACATTCTCTCCACACCTGCCGCACCAACAATAAACGTCATTCAGGAGATTTTATGTCCAACATCCAGTCGGTAATGCACGAAACCCGCGTTTTTAACCCTTCCGCCGAATTCGTCGAACAGGCCAATGTGTCCGGCATGGCCGCCTATCAGGCTTTGTGCAAGGCTGCCGAACAGGACTACGAAGGCTTCTGGGCGAAGCTGGCGCGCGAAACGTTGGTGTGGAAAAAACCCTTCACCAAGGTGCTGGATGAAAGCAACGCGCCGTTCTACAAGTGGTTCGAGGATGGTGAGCTGAACGTCTCGTACAACTGCCTCGACAAACACCTTGCCACCCAGCCGGAAAAGACCGCGATCATTTTCGAGG
>CAZMWC010000277.1:0-3093 GCA_964569805.1 uncultured Gallionella sp. | reverse complement strand
GCCGTTCACCCGCCCCTGCGCCAGCGCGTGCGAGGACACTTCCATCGCCACGGCCCGTGCGCCGCCGCGCAGGTAATCGGCCAGCAGGCTATGTACGCGGATCGCATCCGGCGTAGTGTTGGCGCTGGCTTGCAGCGCGCCGGGAAAGCCATTACCCAGCGTTCCGATCAGCGCACAGCGTTGCCCGGCATCGCTCAATGCATGAGCAATCCAGTGGCTGGTGGAAGTCTTGCCATTGGTTCCGGTGATGCCAATCACCCGCAGTTGCTCTGAAGGCTTGCCATACACTGCATCCGCCAACCAACCGGTTTTGTGGCGCAGATCCGCCACCGCGAGGTTGGGTACCTGCCAAGCATTACTCCAGATGAAATTGTGCGATTCCCATATCACCGCATTCGCGCCCTGCGCGATTGCCTGTGCGATGAACTGCCGCCCGTCCAGCCTCTCGCCGGGGTAGGCAACAAAAGTGTCGCCCGCCATCACCGCGCGACTATCGGTTACCAGCCGCGTGATGTTCACGTTCAGTTCATTTAATCGCTCAAGAGGAAAAGTCATACTTCCTCCTTTACGATCTCTTCCGGCGGCGCAATGACGTTGTTGAGCGGCGCATCATTCGGCACGTTGAGCGCCTGCAGTGCCGCCCCAGTCACCTTGCTGAATGCCGGCGCGGCAACCAATCCACCGTAATACTGGCCATTGCTCGGCTCGTCTATCATCACCGCCACCACCAGACGCGGGTTCGAGGCCGGCGCAAAACCGACGAACGAGGCGACATAACGATTGATATAGCGCCCGTTTTCCAACTTGTGCGCAGTGCCGGTTTTGCCTGCCACACGGTAACCCGCCACCTGCGCCAGCGGAGCCGTTCCGCCGGGCAGCACCACCAGTTCCAGCATGTCACGCAAGGCACGTGCGGTGCTGTTTGAAAACACTTTTCTACCTACGGTAGGCGTATCAAGTTTGAGCAGTGAAATAGGTTTCAGCTCGCCGTCATTGGCAAAGATGGTGTAGGCACGCGCCAGTTGCAGCAGATTCACCGAAATGCCGTGCCCATACGACATGGTGGCCTGCTCGATCGGCCGCCAGGTTTTCGGATTGCGCAATTTGCCTGATGCCTCGCCCGGAAAATTGCTGCCGGTCGGCGCACCGAAGCCGCTGTCCGACAGGCTCTGCCACAGCGTCTGCGCTTCCAGAGACAAAGCCATCTTGGCCGCGCCGATGTTGCTGGATTTCTGGACGACCTGCGACACGGTCAGCATCGCGTCCGGATGGGAATCGTGAATCTTTTTATTTCCTACCGTCATGACACCGTGCTCGGTGTTGATGAGCGTATCCGGGCGCACCTTGCCGTGCTCGATGGCAGTCGCCACGGTGAACGGTTTCATGGTCGAGCCCGGTTCAAACAGATCGGCGATGGCGCGGTTGCGCATTGCCTGTGCGCCGACTTTGCTGCGGTTGTTGGGGTTGTAGCCGGGGTAGTTGGCGAGCGCCAGCACTTCACCGCTGCGCGCATCGAGCACCACGACTGCGCCTGCCTTGGCATGATGCAATTTGACCGCGTTCTCCAGCTCGCGATAAGCCAGATACTGCACCTTGCGGTCCATGCTGAGCGCAACATCACCCCCCGGTTTGGGCGCGTTCAGATTGCCTGCATCTTCGACGATATGTCCGCGCCTATCCTTGATGACACGCTGGCTACCGGGCTTGCCCGCCAGTCTTTCCTGCAACGCCAGCTCCAGTCCCTCCTGCCCGTTATCACCCTGCCCGGTAAACCCGAGCATCTGCGCGGCCTCTTCACCTGCCGGGTAATAGCGACGGTATTCGCGCTGCAATGAGATGCCGGGGAGGTTCAGGCTGGTCACCTGTGCGGCCTGATCGGGAGGCAACTGCCGCTTGAGATAGACGAAATCGCGCGTATCATCGGCCAGACGCTTTTTTAGTTCAACCGTGCCGATACCAAGTATCTGCGCCAGCTGCCGTAACTGTTTGCTGTCGATTTCCACATCCGCCGGACTGGCCCAAACCGATTCAACCGGTGTGCTGACGGCAAGCGGCTCGCCGTTGCGATCGGTGATCATGCCGCGATGCGCGCTGACCTCGATCACACGGCTGTAGCGCGCATTACCTTTTTCCTGCAAGAATTCGTTGTGTATCCCCTGCAAATACACGCCGCGCCCCAACAGACCTGCAAGCCCGCATAACAACAGCACGAATAACGCAGTGGCGCGCCATCCGGGCAATTTTGCCGCGATGTCTGGAGGTGCGCTGGCCGCATAATTCATGGTTTTTTATCTATCTGGCCGTTAGGCTCTGCCCGTATAAATTGTATTTGCCCGCTCTGCGGGAACTGCATCTGCAACTGCTGCACAGCGACCTTTTCCACCCGTGCCGGTGTAGCCCAAGTGCTTTGTTCCAATTGCAACTGTCCCCATTCCACTTCCATCTGCTGCGCATGCTCTTTTTCTTTTTGCAACTCGATGAACAATTTGCGCGCCCTGTGCTGCGAAGTGACCACGCTCAATGCGCATATCACCACCGCCACCAGCAACAACACATTCAGCGCATTGCCGCCGCGCAACATCACCGCACTCCGCGCTCGTGGGCATGCCTGTTGCGCAACGATCTCTTCATAAACGTTCTGCCACACGCATCACCGCGCTGCGCGCGCGCGGATTAACCTGCAATTCCGCCTCACCCGCGCGCACTGCCTTGCCAATCAGGCGCATCCTGCCCTGCGGTACTTCGCTGGCGCGGATCGGCACATTGCGCGGCAGCTTGTCGCCCTCCGCCATATCGCGCATGAAATGCTTCACGATGCGGTCTTCCAGCGAATGAAAACTGATCACAACCAATCGCCCGCCGGTTTGCAAGTGCGCGACGCACTCTGGCAACACCTGCGCAAGCTCTTCGAGTTCCCGGTTGAGATAAATCCGTATAGCCTGGAAAGTGCGTGTCGCCGGATTCTGCCCGGCTTCGCGGGTACGTACCGTTTTGCCAACCAGCTCGACGAGCTGCCGCGTGGTGCGGATAGGTTCAACCGCGCGCGCCGCAACAACCGCCCTTGCAATCTGCTTAGCAAACCGTTCTTCGCCG
>CAZMWC010000276.1:0-3103 GCA_964569805.1 uncultured Gallionella sp. | reverse complement strand
GGCGCGGTGGGTAGGGGCGATTCACGAATCGCCCGGGCAATTCGTGAATTGCCCCGCATTTGTTTTTGCGAGTTGGGCATAATGCCGCCCAGCCCTGTTTATCCGTGTTTCATCTGTGTTCATCCGTGGCTCAATTACGTTTTTTAGGATGACAGCTTCCCTCATCATTGTCTTCATTTATGCAACACCCGACAGCAAGCAGGTTCTCAAGATTCTCCGGTTGCATCCCTACAGCAAACGGAATACATTCGTTACCCCGAAAACGAGGTTCATACCCTGATGGATAAGCGTCTGACCCCCGCCCGAATCGCGCTGCTGTATGCGGTATTCTCCGCCCTGTGGATCTTCGCCTCGGACAGCATTCTGACGCTTGCCATCACCAATCCGGAATGGCTGGCGCGCATCAGTATTTCCAAGGGCATCGCCTTCGTTATCGTCACGGCCTTGCTGCTGTACCTGTTGTTGAAGTCGCGTTACGCCTGCACACCGGACGCAACCGAAACCGATGCGCCCAGGCTGAGCAACCTGATCGCTATCTTTTTGTGTCTCGGGTTGGTCGTGCCGCTGTTCGGCATCGGCATCGCCAAGCTGTACAGCCCGCGCATCCAGCAGGCCACGTTCAACGACCTTACCGCTGTCGCAGAACTGAAAGCCGGGCAAATTGAAAATTGGCTGCAGGAACGCCTGGCCGATGCGAACGAGCTCACCGAGCGCTACACCATCATCGAAATGGCCGAGCAATGGATCAGGCACGGCGACACCAAGGCGAGGGATTACGTGCTGTCGCGCATGAATACACTTGCAAGTGCGCATGGCTACGATTCGGCAGTGCTGGATGTGAACGGGAAGCGCGTGCTGGCCCTGACCGCCACACCCGATGACCCCGTCGCCGCCGCGACATGGCGCGCTCTGCTGCCGTCGGCACTGGACAGCGGCAAGCCACAGCGCAGCGAACTGTACCGCGACAGCGGCGGCAATATCTACCTGGATTACCTCGTGCCGCTGCGCCTGACCAATCCGCAACGGACGGTGGGCTTTATGGTGCTGCGCGCACCGGTCGAGCAGTTCCTGTTCCCGCTGATCCAGTCCTGGCCCACCGCCAGCCCCAGCGCCGAAACCGTGCTGACGCGCCGCGACGGCGACCAGGTGCTGTTCCTAAACGAGTTGCGCCACCGCAAGGGCACGGCGCTCACACTGAGCCTGCCGCTCGCCGATACGCTACCCGCCGCCATTTCCCTCCGCAGCGACGAACCGCAAACCATGGAAGGCAGTGACTATCGCGGCATGCAGGTATTGGCCGCGACACGCCCGATACGGGGCACCGACTGGCATCTGGTCGCCAAGGTGGACCGCAACGAGGTGATGGCACTGCTCGAGGCCATGCTGTTCTGGATAGGCGCGATAGCACTGGTTGCCATCATGCCAGTGGCAAGCGCGGTGCTGATGTTATGGCGGCAGCAACACCGTTTGCACAAAATGGAACTGCTCACCCGCACGGCGGAACAGGACAAGCAGCTCAAGCTGTTTTACGACCTGCCCTTCATCGGCATGGCGATCAGTTCGCCGGGCGACAAGACCTGGCTGTACGCAAACGACTGCCTGTGCGACATGCTGGGCTACACGCGCGACGAACTGCTGCAGACCACCTGGGACAAGCTCACCCACCCGGACGACTTGCCCGGCAACACGGCGCAGTTCGAGCGCATGAAGCGCGGCGAGATCGACGGCTACCAACTGGAGAAGCGCTTCGTGCGCAAGGATGGTAGACACATCAGCGTCAACCTCAACGTCAAATGCACCCGCGATGCCGCCGGCAAGGTGAACCATCTCGTCGCGATGATCGAGGACATCACCGAACGCAAACTCACCGCGCAGGGATTGCGCGAGAGCGAAGACCGCTTCCGCAACATCTTCGCCAATGCGATCGACGGCATCCTGCTTGCGGATACCGAAACACGGAAGTTCGTCATGGGCAACCCGGCGATAGAACGCATGCTGGGCTATACCGGCGAAGAGCTCCTCAAACTCGGCGTGGACGACATTCATCCCGCTGAAAGTCTGCCCGATATATTGGAGGGCTTCAGAAAACAGGCCGCCGGTGAAACCACGCTGGCACCCGACTTGCCGGTGAAGCGCAAGGATGGTTCGGTGTTCTACGCCGATATCAATGCCGCGCCGGTCACTATCGGCGGCAGGCCGTATCTGATGGGTATGTTCCGTGACACCACCGAGCGCAAGAAGACCGAGGCTGCCTTGCGCCAGGCAGCCACCGTGTTCGAGAGCAGCCATGACGGGGTAACCATCACCGACCTCGACGGAAACATCAAGGCGGTGAACCGTTCGTTCCTGAGAATTACCGGCTACAGCGAAGCCGAGGTGCTGGGACAAAACCCGCGCATGTTGCATTCCGGTCGCCAGAGCAAGGAGTTCTACCAGAAAATGTGGAACAACATTCTGGCAGAAGGCTATTGGCAGGGAGAGATATGGAACCGGCGCAAGAGCGGCGAGATTTATCCCGAGCACCTTACCATCAGCGCCGTGAAAGCCCCCCAGGGCGAAGTCACGCATTATGTGGGCGTGTTCTCCGATCTCAGCCAACTCAAACAGTCCGAGGATCAGCGGGAACATCTGGCGCACTACGACCCGCTCACCGACCTGCCCAACCGCCTGCTGGTGCAATCCCACCTGACCCATGCGCTGGCACAGGCACAACGCCAGCAGCGTCAGGTCAGCGTGCTGTATCTCGACCTCGACCGTTTCAAGACCATCAACGACAGCCTGGGTTATCCGGTCGGCGATGAACTGCTGGTCGCGCTGGTCAAGCGCCTGTCCACGCGCATGCGCGGCGAGGACATGCTGGCGCGGCTCGGCGGCGACGAATTCCTGCTGGTGCTGGATCGCATCGAAAATCCGGAAGATGCCGCCGGCGTGGCGCGCTCGCTGCTTGAATTATTGGCGCAGCCTTTTGTATTGTCCGGCGGACATGAAGTCTTTGTCGGTGCCAGCATCGGCATCAGCGTATTCCCGAACGACGGCCACAAAGCTGAGCAGCTGATCCAGCATGCCGATGCCGCGATGCATCAGGCCAAGCAACAGGGGCGCA
>CAZMWC010000275.1:0-3118 GCA_964569805.1 uncultured Gallionella sp. | reverse complement strand
GTGTGCGGGGTCGTGCCCGCTCGGCAACGCGTGGGAGCACACCCCGCAAAAACTGTTCATGATGATCCGCGCCGGCAAGCGCGACGAGGTGCTGACTACCGATTCGATGTGGATGTGCACGTCCTGCTATAACTGCATCGTGCGCTGCCCGCGCAAACTGCCGATCACCCACATCATGCACGGGCTGGCGAGTTACGCGCATCGCCTCAACCTTGCGCCAAAGAGACAACCGACGCGCGATGTCGCCAGGCTGTTCTGGAATAACCTCGTCAAGACCGGGCGCGTCAACGAATTGAAGTTTTCGCTGGCGATGTATTTCAAAGATGGCTTCGTGCAAGGCATCAAAAACGCGCTGGCGATGCAAAGCATCGGCCTCGCTCTGGTGAAGGCCAAACGGCTCAATCCGATGGAGCTGTTCGGCGGACATAAATGCAAAGACCCCGGCAGCCTGCGCAAGATGATTGCCAAGGCGCGCGAAATTGAAGATCGCAAGAAGGGTTTTACGAAGTGATGTAGGTCGGACTCTAGCCCGACAGCTTCCACGGAGAGTTACAGATGGCTAAAAAACAATACGCGTTCTACCCCGGTTGCTCCTCGCAGAAAGGCGCTTCGGCTTCCAACTTCGCCACTTCCGTCGGCGTGATGTGCGACAAGCTCGACATCCAGCTCAACGAGATACCGGATTGGAATTGTTGCGGCGCTTCCATCGGCTATGCCGAAGGCGGCGAGCTGCCGCGTCTGGCCATCGGCGCGCGCAACCTCGCGCTGGTCGAGCAACACTTGCCGGGGCAGGACATGGTGTCCGGTTGTCCGGCGTGCTGGCTGGCTTCGCGCGAGACGGTGGATCGTCTCAACGCGCACAGCGCCCTTATGGCAGAGACCAACGAAGCGCTCAAGGAAGTCGGGCTCAACCTGAAAGGCTCGGTCAAACCGCGCCATCTGGTCGAAGTGCTGGTCGAAGACATCGGTTTCGCGGGCATGAAACAGGCGGTGATCAAACCGCTGCAAGGATTGAAAATCGCGGGCTATGTCGGTTGCCAGACCAATCGCCCGTTCGGCATCGCGGGCGAATCGTTCGAGAACCCGCAATATCTCGACCAGATGGTCGAGGCCGTCGGCGCGGAACCCATCACCGGTTACGACCAGAAAGTCACCTGTTGCGGCGGCGCGTTGGCCTTCTCCGAGCCGGACAAGGCGCAGCAACAGATACGCAGCATCGTCGAATCGGCCTACGACCACGGCGCGGAAATGATTGTTACGCCGTGCCAGCTATGCCAGGCCAACGTCGAGATATACCAGTCCGAAATCAACAAAAAACAGGGCACCCAATTTGCCATGCCGGTGGTCTATTACTCGCAATTGATGAGCGTGGCTTACGGCGGCAGCGCCAAACAAGCCGGGTTGGACGGGCACGTCATCCAACCGAAAAAACTGCAAGACATCGCGGGCAAATGATGCGGTTATAATTGTCGCACCCGGAACAAATCAAGCAAGGAGAGCAACCATGCAACACCTCACCCCCAAAGAAGCCAATGACTTCCTGCAAGCCAACCCCGAAGCGGTATTCATCGACGTGCGCAGCGAGATGGAATATATGTTCGTCGGCCATCCGCGCGGCTCCATCCATATCCCCTGGGTGGACGGCCCGGAGTGGGAGGTCAACCCGATGTTCGTCGCGCAGGTGCGCAAAGCCTCCAGCGTCAACCGCCCCGTCCTGCTCATCTGCCGTTCAGGGCGCCGCTCCGCCGATGCCGGCGAGGTGCTGGAAAAAGCCGGGATGAAAGATGTCTACAATGTCGAGCACGGCTTCGAAGGCGACCTCGATGATACCCACCACCGCAATTCGCATAACGGCTGGCGTTTCGATGGCCTGCCTTGGGCGCAGACTTGATTTAACCCAGATTGTCCATTAGCAAAAACTACGTCATGCCGGCGCAGGCCGGTATCCAGATAATTAAGAATTCCCCGCGCAAGTGGGACAACATCATGGTTTTGTCCGCTTTGCGGCATGTTTTTATGACTGGATTCCGGCCTGCGCCGGAACGACGGACTAATGGATTATTTGGGTTTAACCATTCCCGCAAAGGCGAGAACCCGGGTTGTTGCCGGTTCAAGCCGGGCATGATGGATATATGAAGGACACCATGACTACCATCACAGACTTCACCGGAGCCGAACACAAGCGCGTTTCAGAACTGTTATTTGAGCGCTACGGCAAATTTGCCCCTATCCAGCTCGCCGATAGCGAACTGCAACTCGGCGGCGACCCGTCTCAACTCACCGATTGCCCCAGCTTCTACTGGAACGAACGCGGCGCGCACTTCATCGTCTACAAAGTCGCGGCAGACCGCTACCGCTGCCAATTTTTCTATTCCGAGGCCGAGCAATACGGCACGGGGCGCGACGAATATGACAACCTTGAAAGCTGCGTCCTTACGCTGCTGCAAGTCCAGTCAGACCACGAACGCCAACTCGCCAACCTCTCCTCCGGCGCAACCGCCGCCAATCTGAAAGACGACGAGTATCACGGCCCGCTGGTGGTGTAATTCTAATTCCCGATCAATAGCGCAATATCGTAGGGCGGGTTCTACCCGCCGGATACAGATGTCGGGCGGAGCCCGACCTACGGATTATTTTTCGTAACTATTCAGGTCGAAGCGATATGCTCAAAACATCCACAAACACAGTCCCCTCTCCCCTCTCCCCTTGCGGGAGAGGGTTAGGGAGAGGGGTGTGGTGATGAATTTATGTACGTACCCCCTCTCCCCAGCCCCGCTCCGCGCCCCACGGCAGGCTTTGCATAGCCTGCCGGCTTCGGTGGCACGACGCATGCGTTGCGAATTCCCACCTTCGCCCCGCAAGGGGAGAGGGTGAGAGACGGTTGTACCTGAGTAGTTACTATTTTTCTATTGAAGGAAAAATGGAATAACCCTCACCTTGCAAGCGACAGTCGGTAATTGCGGTTTACGAATTTTGATGGGTGTGAGGATCATATCCAGTCAACGTATTTCAGGGAACCTCTATAAATTCATTTTGCGGGCGAACCGCTGCGTCGCGTGCTCACTCATTCCTCGCCTATCAATTTGATATGTCTCGTCATTCGCTGCGCGGCTCCTTG
>CAZMWC010000274.1:0-3132 GCA_964569805.1 uncultured Gallionella sp. | reverse complement strand
ATGTGAAAAGCGCGAAGATCAGTCATCACGCGGCTTTTCATAAAAATACAATTGGTCAACTGCAGTTTCTAGGATAAAAGTACGCGCCTAATGTAGCACATCAGTGCTACTGCGTGCCATCCTTCCCTAAAGGCAAGACCTGACCCCGTTCTCCTATTCGTAACCCAGCGAACGCAACACGCGCGCGTCGTCCGCCCAACCGCTACGCACCTTGATGAATACTTCGAGGAACACTTTGCCGTCGAACAGTTTTTCCATATCGAGCCGCGCCTGGGTGGCGATCTCTTTCAGCTTTTCGCCTTTTTTGCCGATCAGCATGGCTTTGTGCGCTTCCTTGTCCACCAGGATCGCGGCATGGATGCGGCGCAGCTTGCCTTCCATCTTGAACTGTTCGATCACCACGCTGACCGAGTATGGCAGCTCTTCGCCGGTGAAGCGGAACACTTTCTCGCGCAGCATTTCCGCCGCCAGAAAACGCTCGCTGCGGTCGGTGATGTCGTCTTTGTCATAGATTGGCTCGCCTTGCGGCAGATGGCGGCGCAACGCCTCGCGCAGTTCGTCGATCTTGGTGCCCTGTTTGGCGCTGACCGGGACGATTTCGGTGAATTTGAAATCCTGTGCGACGCGCTCGGCGAACGAGAATAGCTGCCCCTTGTCCTCGACCTCGTCAATCTTGTTGATCACCAGCAGCACCGGGCGGTTGTCCGGCAGCAGCTTGAGCACTTCCTGATCACGTTCGTCGTAGCGCAGCGCTTCCAGCACGAACACCACCACTTGCACGTCGCGCAGGCTGCTGGTAACGACGCGGTTCATGCCACGGTTCAGCGCATTCAAGTGCTTGGTCTGGAAACCCGGCGTATCGACGAACACAAATTGCGCGTGCTCGTCGGTGAAGATGCCGTGAATGCGGTGGCGCGTGGTCTGCGCCTTGCGCGAAGTGATGCTGATCTTTTGCCCGATCAGGTGATTGAGCAGCGTGGATTTGCCCACGTTTGGCCGCCCTACAATGGCGATGAAACCGCTGCGGAATTCTTCCGGCGAACCATCCGAATGGCTGGCGCTTGCAACATCTTGCTCTGTCATGATCCTGAATCCCGAATGATTTGGTAGGCCGCCTGTGCGGCCTGTTGTTCGGCGTTGCGGCGGCTGCCGCCTTCACCGTGTGTGGAAATTTTCAATGCCGGAATGACGCACTCCACCCGGAACGATTGCGCATGTGCTTCGCCTTGCATATCGACGATGTTATAGGTCGGCAGCGGGATACGCTTGCCTTGCAGGTATTCCTGCAACAGGGTTTTGGCATCTTTGCCCAGCGTTTGCACATCAACCTGCGCGAGGTAGGGCACGAATAAACCCAACACGACTTTTTCTGCGTCGGCAAAACCGCCATCCAGCAATACTGCGCCGAACAATGCCTCCATCGCATCAGCCAAAATCGAAGGGCGGCGAAAACCACCGCTTTTGCGCTCGCCTTCACCCAGTTTTAAGCAGCTGCCCAGATCGAGTTGTTGCGCGAGTATCGCCAGCGTTTCTTCTTTGACCAGATTGGAGCGCAGCCGTGAAAGTTCCCCTTCGTTCAGCTCGGGATAACTACCGTACAGGTGCTTGGCAATGACGCAACCGAGCACGCTGTCGCCCAGGAATTCCAGCCGTTCATTGTGTTCCGGCGCGTAGCTGCGGTGGGTCAGCGCACGTGCCAACAGTTGGGGCTGCCTGAATTCATAGCCCAACTGTCGGCACAATGCGCCGCTGCGTTTATTTGGCACTGGTTGGTTTGAATTCCAGATACAGGCTGACATTGCCAACCACTGGAATCATGACAGAATAATTTGCGCTCAACATCAGGCGATCTCCCTCCCTGTCGACCTTGATATCCTCGGCTTTGATCGCCTTGATATCATCGACCGACGAGCGCTTGTCGAATGAGTTGCGGATATCGCGCAGGGTGGCTCTCTGCATTTCCGGGTCGTCGGCGATCGCGACGAAGATCGATTTAATCTTGGCATCCTGAATGTAGGATGGAACGAGTTTCAGCCCCATGATGCTGACAAGCACCAAAACGAATGCCACAAAAATGAATCCCGAGAAACCCAAACCGCGCTGCTTTATCAGCATTGACGTGTTCATTTTGCTCCCCCTCCGCTTCAGTTAATGGATAGACCAACCCGCTTCAAATCAGAAAAATTCATCCAGATAAAAAACGCCTTGCCGACGATATGGTTGTCCGGCACGAACCCCCAATAACGGCTATCGCGGCTGTTATCGCGATTATCGCCCATCGTAAAATAATGCCCGTCCGGAACCTTGCAGCGCACCATTTCCTCGTCATAGGCACAATTCTCGCGCCCCGGGAATTCGGCCACTGAAGCCAGATGCAGCGTCGGCCTTTCCGGGTTCACCAATATCTGGTGTTTGTGATCGCCCAATGTTTCCCAACGTTTGTTGGTATGTATGAAGTTCAGGCCGGGCTCGATGTAATTGTAATCCCCATCCGCCTGCTGCGCTTGTTCTACCCCGTTGATCCACAATCGCTTGTGACGATATTCGACCGTATCACCGGACACGGCAACCACACGCTTGATGTAATCCACCGACGGATTTTCCGGGTAATGGAACACCATCACATCACCGCGTTGCGGATCGTTCATCTGGACAATCTTCTTGTTGATGATAGGCAGGCGCACCCCGTAGGCGAATTTGTTCACCAGGATAAAGTCACCCACCTGCAAAGTCGGAATCATCGAACCGGAAGGTATCTTGAACGGCTCAACCAGAAAGGCGCGGATACAGAATACCACCAGGATGACCGGGAAAAAACTCTTGGCATATTCCACCCACCACGGTTCGGCAATATCCTTGCCACGCCTGGCTGCCAGGGCGAAACGATCCAGCAGCCAGATGGCGCCGGTGACGGCCAGCAACACAAACAAAACTAGTGCAAAGTCCATTTTATTCCTTAATCGTCCACGCGCAGAATCGCCAGGAAAGCCTCCTGCGGAATTTCCACGCTACCGACCTGCTTCATGCGCTTTTTGCCGGCTTTTTGTTTTTCCAGCAGCTTCTTCTTGCGCGTGATGTCGCCGCCGTAACACTTGGCCAGCACGTTCTTGCGCATCGCCTTGACGTTCTCGC
>CAZMWC010000273.1:0-3135 GCA_964569805.1 uncultured Gallionella sp. | reverse complement strand
CCTGGATCGACGGTTCGCCGACATAGAACATCCGGCTGCTGTCGCCGTGATAGCCATCCTTAATCACGGTGACGTCCAGGTTCACGATGTCGCCATTTTTGAGCGCCTTGTTGTTGGGCACACCGTGGCAAACCTGATGATTGATCGAGGTGCAAATCGATTTTGGATACGGCGGATGCCCACCGGGCGCGTAATTGAGCGGCGCGGGAATGGCATGTTGCACGTTGACGATAAAGTCATGGCACAGCTTGTCCAGTTCGTTGGTCGTTACGCCTGCCTTGACGAACGGGATAATGTAGTCGAGCACTTCGCCGGTCAGGCGGCCGACAATGCGCATTTTTTCGATTTCTTGCGGGGTCTTGATGGAAACGGGCATTTGGCTTGCGCTGCTTCAGGGAAGTTGTTTCAGGATGCCCGAGAATAGCATGCGATTCTGATTGCCGACAATCGCGATTACGCGTCAGACCGCCAGTTCCAGCGTGGCGGCCGGTATAAATACCTGTGGGCTACTTATGTTTGTCCGTAGCAGCAATTGGCTTGTCAGGTTGGTGCACGACAAAACGGCGTACCAGTTTGTTCGGCGAGCTTCCGGGCTTTTTCGGTAGCGCGCTGGAGTTATCGTACAGTTGCCAGTCGTTTACCAAAAGTTTATAGCGGTCATAACCGTTTGGCGCACACGCAATCGGATTTGTAGGAGCACGCCCTGCATGCGATTGCCCGCTTACAACCACACCGCATTCCAAAACGGATAATCCCCCAACCGTGTCACCAATTTCGCACGCAACGGATTGGCGACCACATACCGCGCCGTATCCTGCAAATCCATCCTCATCGCGCAACGCATGATCGTGAAACGCCTTCGCCCAAACTGCGCCTGTCCTGCTCAATGCGCGGTTCGCATGTCTGGCGCTGGCCGATTTCAGCCGGCTTACCACCGCACTCAATTCATCCCGTCCGCCCATTTGCAGCAACCAGTGAACATGGTCCGGCATCAACACCCACGCAAGCATTTTCGCATCGCCCAATAAACGCGCATCCTCAAAACACAGCGCTGCCGCGCACCCTGCGCCAAAATCTGTAAATAGTTGCTGGCGCTCAAGGGGTGTGGCCGTCACGAGATAAACGCCGTTTGCGATGGAAACCCGCCCCTTCCGCAAAGCGCGATGTCCTTGAAGTGGTAGGAGCGGGCCATGCCCGCGACCATCGTCAGCGTCAAGCCTGCTCTGTAGGAGCGCGCCCTGCGCGCGATTTGTATTTTCATTCGCGGGCATGGCCCGCTCCTACAACAGCGTACATCATGCGCCCTCCACCAGCGCGATCTCTTCATCGGTCAGGCCATACAGCGCATACACCAACTGGTCTATCTGCTTGTCGGTCGCGTCTATCTGGCGTTGCAGCAGGGTGGTGTCCTGCGGAGTTTTCGCGGCGGCGAGTTGCCGGTGCAGGGCGAGCATTTTTTCGACCAGTGCGACGAGTTTGTCGTGTGAGACTATTTGAGTAGAGCGCGAGGGAAAGGGTAGCGACAAAATATCCTTAATGGTGACTTGTGGAAAATCATCTTTCGTTGCTTGTGATACCTGATGAATGTAGAGATGAGAGATTAGCTTGCTGTTAAGCAACCCAAGCAATAATTCAGGGGAGCAACCTTCTTTTGGAACGATGCTGTAAAGATTTTTATTCGTAATAAAAGTGTTCGTTGCCAATGTTGCCATTAATCGTTGTTGACGGTTCACCAATCGACGGAGAAGTAATCGGTTGCCTTCAAACCAATAAAACTCTCTCGGACACTCTTTCATTTGATTGCCGAATTCTATCCACTGGGGAGCTTCGTAGTTAAGCGTATATCGGTAAACATCGCCCTCAAAATAAGGATGGCTGAGCGGTGAAATTTTCTTTGGCGTTAGAAGCTTTTTATCGAACAGCACACCACGCTTCATTGAAAGAACATCAGAAAATGGTGATGGATTATTGGTTCGGATACTTTTTACCAAGGCTAGCGCACCAGAATCTAGGATAAATTTGTTATCGTTCTCCTCTATCCAAGATTGCTGAGCGATCTTTTGATAATCACTCTCGGTGAGACTGATACCAGATAGCTTTTCCTTTTTTGAGAAAGAGAAAGTTTTTACAAGATGATCCTTTTTGGGCTTGCTGGAAGAGACAACGAAGATTGCTGTATCGACGTATGCGTCGGCAAAAACATCAAATGGAAGAGAAATAATTTGATCTATCCGATAGCTAAGAAGGAAGTTTCGTAGCACTCTGTAATCAGGGCCGCCTAACCAAGCAGACGGCACAATGAATGAGGCTGATCCGCCATTGTGTAAAGTCTTTGTAGCGGTTTCAATAAACAAGGCATAAACATCTTTTACACCACGCCAAACGGCATAGTTATCTTGAAAATATGCGGCTTCAGCAGTGCCAAAAGTTGCACCGTAAGGCGGATTCCCAATCACCACATCGAAACCGCCGGACGGCGAATATGTCATTGTAGGAGCGCGCCCTGCGCGCGAATCGCGCCCAAGGGGCGCTCCTACATCCGAATTGAATACCTGCGGGAACGCCGCCTGCCAGTCGAACACGTTGATGCGCTGCGCGGCTTCGTCGTCGAGGTCGAGTTGGCCGTCGTAGAAATCCGGGCCGATCAGCGAGTTGCCGCACTGGATGTTGCGCTCCAGGTCGGGCAGTACGCGCTCGTGAAACAGTTTCATCTGGCTGTTCAGGGTTTCGTCCGATTCGCCTTCGAGCATTTTGAGCAGCAGCGAGAGTTTGGTGACTTCCACCGCCTGCGCGTCGATGTCCACGCCGTAGAGGTGTTCGAGCAGGATACGTTTCTTCTCTGCCGTGGTGAGCCGCCATTCGCCAGATGCGCTGTGGCGCAGGCGCGCTTCCTTGCCCTTGCTGTGTTTTTCCGCGCCTTCTTCGACGTAGCGCGCCAAATACCAGTCGAGCAGGTATTGGTACGCGCCGATCAGGAACGAGCCCGATCCGCACGCCGGATCGAGGACGGACATGCCTTTCGCCTGTTTGGGGGTTTTGCCTTCCAGCAGTTTGCCGACGGTGTGCTCGACGATGTATTTCACGATGTAGGCGGGGGTGTAGAACACGCCGCCCGCCTTTTTGACTTCCGGTTTG
>CAZMWC010000272.1:0-3136 GCA_964569805.1 uncultured Gallionella sp. | reverse complement strand
AGCTGCCGCCGGACTGGTTGTACAGGTAGATCAGCGCCACCAGCATCAGCAGCGAGCCGAGCAGGGTATAGAGGAAGAACTTGACCGCCGCATACACGCGGTTCTGCCCGCCCCATACGCCGATGATCAGGAACATCGGGATCAGCATGGCTTCCCAGAACACGTAGAACAGGATGGCATCGAGCGCGGCAAACACGCCGATCATGATGCCGGACATGATCAGAAAAGAGGCCATGTATTGCGCGACGCGTTTCTCGATCACCTGCCAGCCGGCCACCACCACGATGGGCGTGAAAAAAGCGGTGAGCAGGATGAACAACACGGAAATGCCGTCCACGCCAAGATGGTAGTGAATATTGAAACGGACAATCCAATCATACTGCTCGACGAACTGCATCTTGGAAGTGTCGTTCACGAAACCGGTGTACAGCGGGATCGTCACCAGGAATCCGAGTACCGATCCAACCAACGCGATGATGCGCGCCAGCGGGGCATTCTTGTCGTCGCCGGTGGCCAACACCAAGATGCCGAAGATGATCGGCAACCAAATCGCGACGCTAATTACGGGTAATCCAAAAATCATACTGTTGTTCCTTTATTTTGAAACGGTAAGTAGTAAGTGGTGAGTGGTGAGTGGTGAGTGGTAAGTAGTAAGTGGAACGGCGCTTCGCGCCTCAATGGGAAGTGGGAAAACCACCCCTTACTCCCTGCTCACCACTCACTACTCACCACTCACTACTCACTGCTCACTGCTCACTGCTCACCACTCACCACTCACCACTCACCACTCACCACTCCCTACTCACTACTCACTACTCACTACTCACTACTCACTACTCACTACTCACTACTCACCACTCCCCACTGCCTACTCACCGCCTTTAAAACCAATTCCGCACGCTCAGCAGCACGAACACGCCGATGATCATGGAAAATGCGTAGTGATAAATGTAGCCAGACTGTAAATGCCGTACCGCACCGGAAATTATTCCAACCAGTTTCGCCGTGCCGTTTACCATAAAACCGTCAATAAATTTCACATCGCCGAATTTCCATAAAAAACTGCTTGCGCCGCGTGCGCCCCCGGCGAAAAACCAGTCGTTGAAGCGGTCGAAGTAGTATTTGTTATCCAGCAGGGTGTAAATGAACTGGAATCTTTGCTGAATCATCGCGGGAATATCAGGGCGCTTCAGATAGAAGTAGGCCGCGCTCGCCACACCGGCAATCGCCAACCACAGCGGCAAGGTGGTCAATGAGTGCAGCGCCATGGCAAATGCACCGTGGAACTCTTCGCGCATCTCATGCAACGCGTGATGATGTTCGGAAATGAAAATCGCATCACCGAAATAGCCGCCGTACAACATGGGTTCGATGGCGATAAAACCAATCAGCACGGATGGAATGGCCAGCAGAATCAGCGGCAGTGTGACAACCCACGGCGTTTCATGCGGCTTACCACCGTGATGTCCGTGGTCATCATGGCTACTCCCGTGTGCATCAGCATGCGCATCCCCATGACCGTGGGTATCATCGTGCGCATGTGCGTCGGCATGGCACTCGTCGTGCGGCACCTGGTCATAACGTTCCTTGCCGTGGAACACCAGAAAATACATACGGAAGGAATAAAACGCCGTTACAAACACGCCGGCCACCACGGCAAAATAGGCAAAGCCGGAACCGGGCAGATGCGACAGCGCAACCGCTTCGATAATGCTGTCCTTGGAGTAGAAGCCGGAGAAAAACGGTGTGCCGATCAATGCCAGCGAGCCAATCAGCGAGGTAATCCAGGTGATCGGCATGTATTTTTTCAGTCCACCCATATAACGGATGTCCTGATTGTGATGTACGGCAATGATCACACTGCCTGCCGCAAGGAACAGCAAGGCCTTGAAGAAAGCGTGGGTCATCAGGTGGAAAATCGCTACCGAATAAGCCGATGCGCCAAGCGCCACGGTCATGTAACCGAGTTGCGACAAGGTGGAATACGCCACCACACGCTTGATATCGTTCTGGATAATACCGAGAAAACCCATGAACAGCGCGGTAATCGAGCCGATCACCATCACGAAAGACAACGCGGTCTCCGACAATTCAAACAACGGCGACATGCGCGCCACCATGAAGATACCTGCCGTCACCATGGTCGCGGCGTGAATCAGCGCGGAGATCGGGGTCGGGCCTTCCATCGAGTCCGGCAGCCAGACATGCAATGGGAACTGCGCCGACTTACCCATCGCGCCGATAAACAACAATATACAAATCGCGCTCATCATGCTCACCGACATGCCGGGGATCGGCGCGATATCATCGGCGTGGCTGGCAGCATTGGCGAACACAGCGTCGTACTGCAACGTGCCGAACACCATCAGCACCAGGCCGATGCCAAGCAGGAAACCAAAATCGCCGACGCGGTTAACCAGAAAAGCTTTGAGATTGGCGTAGATCGCCGTAGGTTTGGTGTACCAGAAACCAATCAACAGGTAGGAAACCAGCCCCACCGCCTCCCAACCGAAGAACAACTGCATAAAGTTGTTGGCCATCACCAGCATCAGCATGGAGAAAGTGAATAGCGAGATGTAGCTGAAGAAACGCTGATAGCCGGGGTCTTCCTGCATATAGCCGATAGTGTAGATGTGCACCATCAGGGACACGAAGGTGACGACCAGCATCATGGTGACGGTCAGTCTATCAATCAAGAACCCGACCTGAAAGCTGGTATCGCCTGAAGTCAGCCAGGTATAAACCGCGCCATTAAAGGTGTTGCCAGCCAGCACATCATTGAAGATCACCAGCGATGCCAGAAAGGAGACCGCCACCAGCGCGATGGTAATGCGATGCGACCATGTGCGCCCCAGCAACTTGCCGAACAAGCCGGCGGCAATCGCCCCCGCCAGCGGTGCCAGGGGAACAAGCAGATAGAGACTTTGCATACTCATGCGCATCAACCTTTCAAACTGTCGAGATCATCAACATCAATGGTGTTCAGGTTGCGGAACAGCACCACCAGTATCGCCAGGCCGATGGCGGCTTCGGCGGCGGCCACGGTCAAAATAAAGAACACAAAAATCTGCCCGGCGATGTCGTTCAGGTAATGCGAGAACGCCACAAAATTGGTATTCACCGCCAGCAGCATCAT
>CAZMWC010000271.1:0-3143 GCA_964569805.1 uncultured Gallionella sp. | reverse complement strand
CTGCGTCGCGTGCTCGCTCATTCCTCGCCTATCAATTTGATATGTCTCGTCATTCACTGCGCGGCTCCTTGCGTTTCATCCCGCAAAAGTGAATTTGTAGAGGCTCCCATAGCCCATGCAGATTTACGCGACCATATGCAGCGCCAATTTTATTTTGATTGAAACTTTCCCCTTACTTCTGTAGTCTCACGCACGTAATTATTTGATTGATCAATTTCAGGAGGCAGCACATGCAATACCAAACCATAGCGCAAACAGGCACGATCGCCACCACGCAGAACAAGGTGTTGCGTAACACCTACATGATGCTGGCGCTGACCATGATACCCACGATCATGGGCGCGTTTGTTGGCACTTCGATGAATCTCTCATTCATGGCGGCGAGCCCGATCATGTCCGCGCTGCTGATGTTCGGTGTGATGATGGGCATGCTGTTCGCCGTATCCGCGCTGCGCAACAGTGTATGGGGTGTCGTCGCCCTGCTGGGCTTCACTTTTGTGGCGGGCGTGTTTCTCGGCCCGATTCTGCAAGTGGCGCTACACTTGAGAAACGGCGCGCAATTGATCGGCATGGCTGCAGGCGGAACCGGCATCATCTTCTTCTCGCTGGCGACCATCGCCACGGTAACGAAGAAGGATTTCAGCTTCATGGGCAAGTTCCTGTTCATCGGGCTGATCCTGCTGATTGTCGCTTCGCTGGCCAACATGTTTTTCCAGATTCCCGCGCTGTCGCTGACCATCTCCTCGATCGCGGTGCTGATCTTTTCGGCCTATATCCTGTTTGATGTCAGCCGCGTCGTGAACGGCGGCGAAACTAACTATGTGATGGCGACGCTGGGTCTGTACATGAATATCTACAACCTGTTCATCAACTTGCTGCAACTGCTGATGGCGTTTGCAGGCGAACGGGATTAACCAGACAGGCTTCAACAAAAAGGCGACCGGATGGTCGCCTTTTTTTACGCCGCCATCCTACGTTTTTTCGAACACCGCTATCGACTCGACATGCGAAGTCTGCGGGAACATATTCATCACCCCCGCCGCTTTCAGCGCGTAGCCATGAGTATGTACCAACACTTCCGCATCGCGCGCCAGCGTGGCCGGGTTGCAACTCACGTAAACAATACGCTTTGGCGCAGTTTCCGGTGTGATTGCCTTTACCAGTTCCATCGCGCCGTCGCGCGGCGGATCGATCAGCCATTTATCAAATGAGCCCAGCCGCGCCAGCGCGACCTCGTCCATATCGAACAAATTCATCACGTTGTATTCAGTGTTGCCCGATAAGCCGTTATGTGCGGCATTCTGCATGGCGCGTTTCACCAACGCGGCACTACCTTCGATACCCAGCACCCGCGCGCCTCTACGCGCGATGGGCAGGGTAAAGTTACCCAGCCCGCAGAAAAAATCGGCGATGCGTTCACCCGGTTGCGGGTCGAGCAAATGCAATGCGCGATGCACCATCGCGCGATTCATCTCGCTATTTACTTGGGTGAATTCGGTCGGCGCGAATGGCATTTCGATGCCGAATTCCGGCAGGGTATAGGTAAGAGGTGGCGCGTTCAACGGATGGAATGGCACGACGGTCTCCGGCCCTTTGGTTTGCAGCCAGAACTGGATATCGTGCGCATCGGCAAAGGCGCGCAGCATAGCCTCATCGCCGGTGGTAAGCGGCTCCATGATGCGCAGCACCAGTACGTCCACGTTTTCGCCGCAGGCCACTTCGATCTGCGGCAGTCGCTCACGGATGGAAAGCGCTTCGATCAGCTGCGCCAGCAACGGGATCAGCCCGGAAATCTTCGGCGGCAGTATTTCGCAACGCGACATATCCGCCACGTAGCTGTTGCGCTTCTCGTGAAAGCCCACCAGCGTCTTGCCCTTTTTCAACACATGCCGCACCGACAGACGCGCACGCTGGCGGTAGCCCCACGGCAAGCCGTGGATCGGGCGCAGGATAGTTTCGGGTTTGACTTTGCCGATGCGCGCCAGATTATCTTCGAGAATACGCTGCTTTACCGCGACCTGCGCACGCACTTCCAGGTGCTGCATGGAGCAACCGCCGCACACACCGAAGTGGATGCACTTCGGCTGCACACGCATGAACGAGGGCTTGAGGATATTAGTCACCTGCGCCATCTCGAAGCTGGGCTTCTTGCGATAGGAGGAATAGGTGACGCGCTCGCCGGTGAGCGCGCCTTCGATAAAAATAACCTTGCCGTCGGCATGTGCGATGCCGCGGCCTTCCTGGTCGAGGGACTCAACTATGACGGGGTTCATACAGATTTCTTTTCAGGCGGGTTTGTGTTCAAACAGATTTATTTTCGGGCCATTGGGCGAGAAATTCTTTCCAGTGCGCCCCGTCGGATTTTTCCAGCGTGCCGCGCACCAGCTCCAGTTCCTTCTGGTAGCGCGCCTGTGTAAACTGCCCGCGCATCAACTGGAAACGCGCGAACACCAGATACGTATTCACCACATCGGTCTCGCAGTAATTGCGTATTTCGACCAACTTGCCCTGCTGGTATGCTTCCCACACCTTGCTGCCATCCATGCCCAGCTTGCCGGGGAAGCCGACGAGTTTTGCCAGTTCGTCCAACGGTGCGTTGGCACGTCCGGTGTACATCGCCAGCAAATCCATCAGGTCAAGGTGGCGCGAGTGATAGCGGCTGATGTAGTTGTTCCATTTGAAGTCGCGGTCATCCTCGCCCTGATCCCAATAGCGCGCGCACTGGATACCGTGTATCAGGCCGCGGTAATGCAGCACCGGCAGGTCGAAACCGCCACCATTCCAGCTCACCAGTTGCGGCGTATATTTTTCGATGCCGTCAAAAAAGCGTTTGATGATGCTGTGCTCATCCTCGTCTGGCTCACCCAGCGACCACACCTTGAAATTATTACCCTCACGCAGCACGCAGGAGATCGCCGCGATACGTTGCAGGTGATGCGGCAAGAAATCATTGCCGGTTTTCTGGCGGCGCAACTGAAAGGCCATCTCCGCCACTTGCGTGTCGCTTACCGCAGCATCCAGATCATGCAATGTGCGCAGCCCGGCAATATCGGGGATGGTTTCAATATCAAAAACGAGTACGGGATTCAACCTAGAAACCTCAGTTGGACGGGGTGGAGTGTGCGGTTATGGGGGTGCAGGGC
>CAZMWC010000270.1:0-3153 GCA_964569805.1 uncultured Gallionella sp. | reverse complement strand
GTCGGCAAGGGCATCTGCTTCGACACCGGCGGCCACAACCTCAAGCCGTCGCGCTACATGCACAACATGCACGAAGACATGAACGGCTCGGCGGTAAGCCTCGGCATCCTGCTCGCCGCAACCGAACAAAAATTACCGGTGAACATCGACTGCTGGCTGGCGCTGGCGCAGAACCACATTAGCCCGAAAGCCTACAAACAGAACGACATCGTCAAGGCACTCAACGGCACCCATATCGAAGTGATGCACACCGACGCAGAAGGCCGCATGGTGCTGGCCGACACACTCACCCTCGCATCGCGCGCCAAGCCCGACCTGATGATCGACTTCGCCACGCTCACCGGCAGCATGGCGATGGCGCTGGGCGCGCGCTATTCCGGCGTATTCGCCACCACCGACGAACTGGCGCAGCGCGCGGTGAGTGTCGGCAAGCAGAGCGGCGAACGCCTGTGCGCTTTCCCGCAGGACGAAGACTACGAGCCGGCGCTGGATTCCAAAGTCGCCGACATCAAACAATGCACGCTCGACGGCGAAGCCGACCACATCCTCGCCACGCGCTTCCTCAAACGCTTCGTCGAGCACGACACCCCCTGGCTGCACGTGGACCTGTCCGCCAGCCGCTGCGAAGGCGGGCTGGGTATCGTCGCGCATGACGTGAACGGCTTCGGCGTGGCCTGGGGGCTGGGGATGTTGCAGGGGAAGTAAGTGTTGGTGCTATAGAGTGAAACAGTTCAAAAAATCCGAAGCTTTTGGCATTGATCTGTAGGGGCGATTCACGAATTGCCCCTACACGTCCGGCTTAGGAAATGGGGTTCGCGGGGATAGGCGACTTGTCGCTCAACTCGCAAATATCCGGCGCAATGCGCTACGCTTATTGCACCCTACCTTGCTACCTTGCTGCTCCTGTAGGTGCGAATTCATTCGCACATAACTTCATTGTTCGTGCGAATGAATTCGCACCTACTTACACCTCAACTGCGTTTTTAGAATGATGCCAGAATACGACGCTCAAAACCTCACAGGAGTTTTCCTTCAATGAGTTCACCTGCCTGTCCGTGCCGGTTCGATGGCAGCCTGACGCGCCGCATCATCCTGCTGGTTGCGGCTGTCGTTATGCTCGTCGCTTGCGGCAAGCAGGCCAAGGAAGAGGCGATCCCCTCCGGCAGCACGGTGCTGGCGCTCGGCGACAGCCTGACCGCCGGGGCCGGGGTGAGCCCTGAACAGGCGTGGCCCGATCTGCTGGCGGGGCGTACCGGCTGGACGGTGGTCAACGGCGGCGTGAACGGCAACACCAGCGCCGATGCGCTGAAACGCCTGCCGGCGCTGCTTGAGGAACACGAGCCGGTGCTGGTGCTGGTGACGCTGGGCGGCAACGACATGCTGCGCCGTGTCGCGCAGCAAGAGACCATCGCCAACCTCGGCAAGATACTCGAACGGGTCAAGGTGCATGGCGCGCAAGCGGTGCTGCTGGCGACACCGCAACCCAGCGCCATGGGCGCGGTGTTCCAGAATCTTTCGCCGCCCGAGTTCTATCAACAAGTGGCCGAACAGCATCGGGTTCCGCTCATCGAAGACGCAATCCCGGAAGTCCTCTCCGACCCGCAATTGAAAGGCGACCCGCTGCACCCGAATGCGGCGGGTCACGCGCTATTGGCCGAAAAAATTTACGCGGTGCTGAAGTCGATCGGGTATATCCGTTAGCCGCTCCGGATATGGAGTTTGTCTGATTGCTAAAATTGGTTAACTATTGCAGTATGGTGGCGCTGGTGGGTTTGTGTTGCCGGTGTCCGATTGGCGGCAGTGCGCGATGCCCGCCGTCAGCCGGTTCGGTTGTTAATGAAATCCGTTCAACTTTTTGGGGAGAATTCAAAATGAAACAGCAATCAGGTTTTATGCGCTGGACCAGCCGTGTGATGATCGTGCTGATGGTGAGTATCGGCATGCCCGCGAGTTCGTTTGCGGGTATGGTCGAAACCGACCAGACAGTGAATCACGCATTGGCTGAACAGGGACGCGCCAGAATCATGGCGCTGGTCGATCGCGATGATGTCCGTGCCCAACTCGAAGCCAAGGGGGTGACCTCCGAACAGGCGAAAGCGCGCATCAATGCGTTGACCGATGAAGAAGCCTTGCAGGTTTCCGGCAAGCTGGATCAGTTGCCGGCTGGTGGCAGCGATGTCCTCGGGATGATGTTCGTGATTTTTATCGTGTTGCTGGTGACCGATATTCTCGGCTTCACCAAGGTATTTTCGTTCACACGTACCGCCGACCGGTAAATCACGGTGATGAGACCAATCGCCCGCCTTTTGGCGGGCGTTCTTTTTTTGCTGATCGGCGGCTGCACCGGCATGCTGCAAACCCGGGTCCTGCTGGATAAGCCGGCAGACCAGCTTGCGCGTCGTGCCGAGCTGACCGCCGTTCCCTTTTTTGCGCAGGAAGACTACCAATGCGGCCCGGCGGCATTGGCGATGGCGCTGCGCGCGGCGGGCGTGGCGGCCGACCCGGACGGGTTGAAGCCGGAGGTGTATCTGCCGGAACGTCAGGGCAGCCTCCAAGTCGAGATGCTCGCAACAGCGCGGCGCCATGGCGTCGTCGCATATCAAATGGCGCCCGTGTTGGAGGATCTGCTGGCGGAGGTCGCCGACGGCACACCGGCGGTCGTGTTGCAAAACCTGTCGTTCAACTGGTATCCGGTCTGGCACTACGCTGTCGTGATCGGCTACGACCTTGACCGCGGGGAAGTCATCCTGCGCTCCGGGCGCGAACAGCGCCAGGTGCTACCGATGACCACCTTTGAACGAACCTGGGCGCGCAGCGGCTATTGGGCCATGCTGGTCTTGCCGCCCGGAAAGATCCCGCGTAGCGCCGAAGAGATGCCGTTCGTTGCCGCCGTGAATGCGCTGGAAAGAACCGGCCAGTGGGAAAGCGCGCGCAGCGCCTACCTCGCCGCCCTGAAACGCTGGCCGGGCAATCTGGCGGCACAGATCGGAACAGGCAACACCGCCTATCGGATGCAACACCTTGCGCAAGCGGAAGCGGCTTTCAGACAGGCCGTCGAGACACACCCGGATTCGGTCGCGGCGCTGAACAACCTGGCGCAAACCCTGGCCGATCTGGGGCGCGATGAAGAAGCGCTGGCTTATGCGCAACGCG
>CAZMWC010000269.1:0-3161 GCA_964569805.1 uncultured Gallionella sp. | reverse complement strand
CCCTTCGCAAGCGGGGAGAGCGCAGCGAGGGGGGCGAAGCCGGGCAAACGAATCACTGCGCGTGTTTCACGTTAAAGTGCCTTGTTCACCTTCACGATACCCTGATCCTCTTCGCTGATTTTGCTGGTGAAGCCGAGGCGGGTCATCAGTTTGAGCATTTTGTGGTTGTTGCTCAACACTTCGCCTTCGATCACCGATAGGCCATTGGCGCGCGCAGCTTCCATCAGGGCAACCATGAGCTTCTGCCCCAGCCCCTTGCCCTGCATGTTGTCTGCGATGACCAGCGCGAATTCGCAGCTATCGCCGTCAGGGTTGATGGCATAGCGCGCCACACCGAGTTCGATCTCTTGCCCCTGCTCGGTATCCACGGCGATCAAGGCCATTTCGCGGCTGTAATCGATCTGGGTAAAGCGCACCAGCATGGTCTCGGTGAGCTCCTGCATACTGTTCATGAAGCGGAAATACTTGGATTCTTCCGACAGGTCATGCACGAAGCGCTGCACCAGTTCGGCATCTTCCGGGCGGATCGGGCGGATGGTGATGTCGGTGCCGTCGGCAAGTTGCCACTGGCTGACCAACTGGGTGGGGTAGGGGTAGATGGCCATGTGCGCGTAGCGGTCGGCGCTGGGCTGGCGGAATTCCACTACCACGCGCGCATCGGCGGCCAATGCGCCGTTTTCATCGAGGATCAGCGGATTGATGTCCATTTCCTTGAGCAGCGGCAGCTCGCAGGCCATTTCCGAGACGCGTAACAATACGTCTTCCAGCGCGTTCATATTGGCTGGAGCCATGTTGCGGAACGCGCCCAGCATCTTGGCGATACGGGTGTCCTGAATCAGTTCTTTGACCAGAAAATTGTTGAGCGGCGGCAAGGCAACGGCGCGGTCGCCCATGATCTCGACCGTGGTGCCGCCCGCGCCGAAGGTGATCACCGGCCCGAATACCGGGTCGCTGGTCACGCCGATCATCAGCTCGCGGCCATTCGGTTTGACGACCATCGGCTCGATGGAGATGCCGTCCATCTTGGCGTTGGGACGGTTATGTTGCACATTTTCGATGATGTGCTGGTAGGCGGCGCGCACCTCGTGGGCATTGTTCAGGTTGAGCACCACACCGCCGGCATCGGTTTTGTGCGTGATGTCGGGCGAATTGACTTTCATCGCCACCGGGAAGCCAAGCTGCTGCGCGATCAGCAGTGCTTCGTTGGGCGAATGCGCGACCATGGTTTTTGCGACAGGAATATGGAACGCCGACAGCAATGCCTTGGATTCCATTTCGGTCAGCACCTTGCGATGCTCCTGCATCGCGCTCTCGATGATCAGCCGTGCGCTTTCTACATCAGGTTCGACGTGATGCGAGAGCGGGCCGGGCATTTGCATCAGCAGTTTCTGGTTGCGGTAGTAGGCAGACAGGTGGGAGAACACTTCTACCGCCGGTTCCGGCGTGCGGAAGTGGGGTTTGTGCGCTTGGGCAAAAGCATCGCGCGCCATTGCAACTTGCGTCTCGCCCATCCAGCAAGTCAACAGCGGTTTGCTGTGCGTGTTGGAAAGTTCAATCAAGGCTTGCGCTGATTCCAGCGGTTTGGTCATTGCCTGCGGCGTGAGAATGGCCAGTACGCCATCTACGTTATCGTCTTCTAAACAAGCCTTTACAGCGTAATGATAACGATCTGCTTGAGCATCGCCAATGATGTCCACCGGGTTGCCGTGCGGCCAGTTCGGTGGCAGATGCTGGTTGAGGTATTCGATTGTGGCATCCGATAACGTGGCCATGGACAGCCCCAAATCGGCGGCGCGATCTGCCGCCATCACACCGGGGCCGCCGCCGTTGGTGACGATGGCGAGGCGGTTGCCGACCGGGCGGAAGTTGCATGACAGCGCCTTGGCCGCGGTGAACAGTTGCGTGATGGTCTGTACCCGCACCACGCCGACGCGGCTGACCGCCGCATCGAATACGTCGTCTGCGCCGACCAGCGAAGCGGTATGCGACATGGCAGCTTTCGAACCTGCGGCATGGCGGCCGACTTTGACCAAAATCACCGGCTTGATGCGTGCCGCAGCGCGCAGTGCGCTCATGAAGCTGCGCGCGTTGCGGATGCCTTCGATGTACATCAGGATGCTGTGGGTGTTGGGGTCGGAAACCAGATAATCGAGTATTTCACCGAAGTCCACGTCGGTGGACGAGCCCATCGACACGACGCTGGAAAAGCCGACATCGTTGCTTTGCGCCCAATCCAGGATCGCGGTGCACAGCGCGCCGGACTGCGAAACGAAGGCGATATTGCCGGTATTCGCGCCGCCCTTGTTGAAGGTGGCATTAAGGCCGATAGAAGGGCGCATGATGCCCAGACAATTCGGGCCGATCAGACGGATACCATAGCGGCGCGCGGTCTCCAGTAAGGCGCGTTCCAGCGCCACGCCTTCATGGCCCGCCTCGCCGAACCCCGCGGTGATGATAACGGCTGCTTTCACCCCGTGGATGCCGCAATCCTCGATGATGCCCGGTACGGTATGGGGCGGCGTGGCGATTACCACCAGCTCGACTGGCTCGCCGATGTCGGCGATGGAAGCATAGGCGCGTTTGCCTTGTACCTCGGGGTTCTTTGGATTGATCGGGTAGAGAGCACCTTGAAAATCGCTCTCCAGCATGTTGCGGAATACGATCTGGCCGACCGAATCGGGGCGGTCGCTCGCGCCGAATACGGCGACGGACTTGGGTGCGAATAAAGGGTTGAGGTAGTGCTTGCCCATGATTATTGCTCCTATTGAAAATATGTTGGGCATCATAGCACCGTACATTGCCATGCTGACTTAGCCCGATAGTGAAGTGCTGTAGGATGTGCCGACGAAGGAGGCGCATCAATCGAGTCCGCGTTTCGGCGATAAGAATGGCAACATGAATTGCAGCAACGTACCAGTAAGAGTCAATCAAGAAGATTGCTATGAATGGCTGGTTCTCGGCTTGAATTCAAGGGCCAAAGCGGTAGATCAGGATGATGGCCGGCAACTTCTGCTTTCGACCAGGAACGGCCATACGCCTGCACTCAGAACCTGTCATTTTGAAGTCTGCTGCAATTAAAAGCCTGCCACTGTTGGTTCAGTCAATGGATAATCGCTATACTCATGCACCATCAATAAGCGCCATCCGAAAGAGCATTGCCA
>CAZMWC010000268.1:0-3197 GCA_964569805.1 uncultured Gallionella sp. | reverse complement strand
GGTGGGCATGCGACAGCATGATACATGTTTCGTTATTTATGTGTTGTTATACTAGCCAGCATCACGACTGTTCGCAAAAGGGGACGCACTGAAAATGATCACATCAGTAGCGCAAATCGAATCGAAGATGTACCTCATCCGTGAGCAAAAGGTCATGCTGGACGAAGACCTTGCCGCACTTTACGAGGTGGAAACCAAGGCGTTGAACCGTGCGGTCAAGCGCAATTTGGAACGATTCCCGGCTGATTTCATGTTCCAGCTTTCGGCTGATGAATTCGCAAGTTTGAGGTTCCAATATGGCACCTCAAACTTGAAATCACAAATTGTCACCTCAAACGAAACGCCTTCCGGGCGCGGTGGACGCCGTTATTTACCCTACGCCTTCACCGAACAAGGCGTCGCCATGCTCTCCAGCGTCCTCCACAGCGAACGCGCCATTCAGGTCAACATCGAAATTATGCGAACCTTTGTGCGCCTGAGGCAAATGTTGGTCGGCAATGCCGAACTGGCGCGCAAACTCAACGCGCTGGAAAAGAAATACGACGTGCGCTTCAAGGCAGTCTTCGAGGCCATCCATGAACTGATGTCCCCGTCAAAACCTAAAAAGAAACGCCCCATCGGCTTTGCGCCTTGGGAAAAGAAATGACGCAGCCAACCAATAAAAGGCCATGCGCGAGAAGTAATTTGAGCCCCTTTAGTGTGTCAAATATCAATTGTGTGGATATACTGACCGAGTCAAACCAATAAGTAAAAGCCATGACATCAATAGAACTCAAGTACCCAGAGACTGTTGAGAAAATAAGCATTGGTGCAGATCCATTTTGCGGCCTTGTTGTTAGAGAGTCTGACCTGTCGCCTAACAAATTGTACTTTCGCGATGATGTACGTGGGGTTTGGTTATATCAGGCAAATTGCTTGGAATTCATGGATTATCTGATCGCCAAATTTCCAGAAGGCAGGTTTGATATGATCTTCGCAGATCCGCCATATTTTTTATCCAATGGCGGGATTACTTGCCATGCGGGGAAGATGGTAAAGGTGGATAAGGGGGAGTGGGATAAATCGCGTGGCCCGAATTGGAATCACGAATTTAATCTTGCTTGGCTGGAGCGCTGCCAAAAACTGCTTAAACCAACTGGAACAATATGGGTTAGTGGTACGCATCATATTATTCATTCCGTTGGATTTGCGATGCAGCAACTTGTAATGAAGCGCGGATTCTATTATCTATGTACTTTATGAATGAGGGTGCTACATGGCTTGGAAAGATTTTGTCTATTCACACGCTGTAGATTTATGTGACCAGCAAGGAAAGCGCACGTTTACACTCCAACAACTTTGGCAGACTTACCAGAACGCATTCGAAAACTTTTCGTCAGAAAATAATAATGTTCAAGCAAAAGTTCGCCAGCAATTGCAGTTTTTAAGAGATGATGGCTTGCTCAGTTTTATCGACCAACGGGGGAGTTACACTTTGAAAGGAGTGATACTCAAAGGCGAGCTTGAAGATGAAAAGATTGCCGAAATTAGCCGCGCTGAACCAGGGAGGCGTGAGTACTTGATAGAAACATACGCCAGGAACCGAGGATGGGTGATTGAAGCAAAAAATCGCTTTGGTGTTTATTGTATGTGCGCAGACTGCCGTAATACTTTTACAAAGCCTGATGGACAACCATATATAGAAGTTCACCACATCGTGGCATTATCCGAGGGTGGTGAGGATAGTTTATGGAATTTGGCCGTGCTATGTGCGCATCATCACAGAATGGCACACTTTGCCGATAAAATGACACAGCACATACTCCAAGAAACACTCTTAAAAGAGACGAACGCAAGATTAAATTAACGGAGGTAATCTCTAACAAATGCTGTAAAAATCCATGGTGAAATTTGCAGATTAATCTGACAGTATCAGCGCAACATCATCTAGATTGGAATACTCAATTTCATAAGCAACCATGCTCTGAATTTCATCAAGCACATACTGATTACGAATAATTTCTTTCTCGGCATCAGTCAGCTTATTAAAATCCCATCCGGCATGGCCCAAAGAGTTTTCAAGCAGCATTGCAATTACAATATTCATTGCTCTTCCTTTTGCGTATTTGCTTCAATATTTAAATTCCATTGCCCTATTGGTGAGTCATGTGAATTACGCGTGTATTGGTAGTGCCATTGCCTTTCAGCGGTATCAGTATAACGTTGAACGATTCTCCAATGGCGGCTTGATTTATCTTCACCGTCCAGCCTTTAAGAACAAAGGGTGTGATTTTGTAGTTAACTGTGACCCCGCAATTCCACGCGATGATGGCAGGAAGCATAAAAACCCAAGACACGACGATTTGATTGGCGAATTGCTGCTTGTTTCTAATCACACAACTGGAGGTCGTGCTCGAATTTTAGCTGCCGTTAGTGCAGTATGGAATTGTGAGGATGTTGCAGGGACATGCTCTTCATTGTGCAATGATATAAACGATTATGCTTGGAAACTGCGCGCTGAAAGGGCGTTGAAAGTGGCAAAGTGGTTATTTATCGAGCAGGACATTACCGATTGGAATACAAGCGGGAGGGCAATGCTGATGAATGGAATAAATGATGCCCTTGTGGAGTAATTAGCCTTGTGCTAAAGGGGCATCATAAAGCTGTGAAGCCGGATAATTTCACGTTGCGGGACTGCAGCGTACGAAGCACGTATTTCTGACAGGCGGGCGTTCGTAGTGCGCCATTCACGCCAGATGCTAATGCCCGCTCTGGCCGAGGAGCAGCACTTCGAAGTGCGTTGGCTGAGCGACTGCAAAGTGCGTCTGCAGCCCTTGCCTAAGGCAGCTTTGGGAAAGTCTATAATAAGTACGGTCCCATTTCCTGATGTCCACCCACAAGTCTGAAGAACAGCATTTTCAGGTTAAAATCGCGACCTGAAATATTTCACATTCAATCAACCCGAAGCCTAATCACATGACTACTATCCGCCAAGAAGACCTGATCGCCAGCGTCGCCGATGCGCTGCAATACATTTCCTACTACCACCCGCTCGATTACATCCAGGCGCTGGGCAAGGCCTACGAGCGCGAGCAGTCGCCTGCGGCGCGCGATGCCATCGCGCAGATACTCACCAACTCGCGCATGAGCGCCGAGGGGCATCGGCCGATCTGCCAGGATACCGGCATCGTGACGGCCTTCGTCAAGGTGGGCATGGA
>CAZMWC010000267.1:0-3205 GCA_964569805.1 uncultured Gallionella sp. | reverse complement strand
TTTAACCAAAGATATGGGGCTGCAAGCTTCTTTGAGATAAGGCAGATAGCGAAACAGTTGCCGCTGTGGATCGGGGTGGCCTTCCTGTTTTTTGTTTCCGATCTGGCATACGCAAAATCGATTTGGGATTTTCAGGAGCCTGTCACTCCCATTGCCCGTGATTCGATGATGGCAAGCGTAGATTTTTTGCGCATCATTATGGGCATCTATGCCGCTGTTTTTGCCGTCTTTGCCTACTCCATTTTTAAGCATCGCAAAAGCTCGGGCGCACAACCTGGAACATTCACCGGCCCCGGCACCAAATGGCAATGGGCATGGACAATTTCTCCTTTTCTGCTGCTGATCTATATCGATTACATCTGGGTGGGCATCCCCGCTTTTCATGCCATCACCCGAATGGAAGATACCAGGACCGCTGCTGAAATGGTGGTTAAAGTCACTGGCAGCCAATGGAAATGGCAGTACGAATATCCGGAAGAAAATATCAAATTCGTCAGCACCATTGCGACCACGCAAGACCAGATATATAACAAAACGGCCAAGGGCGAGCATTACCTGCAGGAAGTGGACAACCCGCTTATCCTGCCTACCAACAAGAAGATACGCATCCTGCTGACCTCCACCGATGTGATCCACTCCTGGTGGGTGCCTTCTTTCGGTGTCAAGCGCGATGCCGTCCCCGGTTATCTGCGCGAGATGTGGGTGAATATCGGGAAGCCCGGAACCTATCGTGGCCAGTGCGCGCAGTTATGTGGCAGTGGGCATACCTTCATGCCGATTGTGGTGGAGGCCGTAGCGGAATCCCAGTTCAAGGAATGGGTCGCGAAGAAAAAGGCGGCAAGCTCGGCGGCGGAGTCTGCCGCCAGCCAGTCCTGGAGCAAGGAAAAATTGATGGCGAAAGGAGATGAAATCTATAACCGGACTTGTGCCGTCTGTCATCAGGCTGGCGGCAAGGGTCTGCCGGGGGCTTTTCCGGCATTGGCGGGAAGCAAAATCGTCAACGGGCCGTCCCTCGATAAAGATGGCCGCCTGATCAAAGATGGACATCTGGACCGGGTCATGAACGGCAAATCGGGAACCGCCATGCAGGCTTTCAAAAGCACCCTTTCCGATGTCGAGCTTGCCGCGATCGTAACCTACGAGCGTAACTCGTTTGGCAACCGCATGGGCGACATGGTGCAGCCTTCACAAATCAAGGCGTTGCGTTAATGTATGAAACTCGCGAAGCGATTCGTTTGCCCTTTCTCCCGCTTGCGGGGGAAAGTTGGATAGGGGGAAACGGGCATGGCGCGTTTCATTATCAGGTGTGGCATCTTTGCCATGACCGTTAAGGAGAGCATATGGCTGAAGCTACCACAGCTGTTGCACACGACCACCCGCCCGCAGGCCTCATGCGCTGGCTGACCACCACCAATCACAAGGATCTCGGCATCCTGTACATGAGTTTCGGCGGCATCATGTTCTTTATCGGCGGGGCCTTCATCATGGCGGTGCGCGCAGAACTGCTGCTACCGGGCCTGCAACTGCTCTCGCCCGAGATGTACAACCAACTGTTCACCCTGCATGCATTGATCATGGTGTTCGGCGCGATCATGCCGTTCGCCACCGGCCTCAACAATTACCTCATTCCGCTGATGATAGGCGCGCCCGATATGGCGCTGCCGCGAGTCAACAACTGGGGATTCTGGATATTGCCGTTTGCCGCAGCCTTGCTGCTGA
This sequence comes from uncultured Gallionella sp., assembly GCA_964569805.1. Lineage (GTDB taxonomy): Bacteria > Pseudomonadota > Gammaproteobacteria > Burkholderiales > Gallionellaceae > Gallionella. The sequence goes on along the minus strand of CAZMWC010000267.1, from coordinate 1,486 downwards.
CCCCGTTTTTCCTGCAATTCTTTGGTATCGGCAGCGGTGCCACCGGGGCTGGTTGGGTGATGCATAACACCTCGCTGGACCTGCAAAGTGGAATCGGGATGGATTTTGCGATTTTCACGATTCACTTGCTGGGGCTCTCCTCCCTGACCGGCGCGATCAACGTGGTGGTGACGGCGCTCAACATGCGTGCGCCGGGAATGACGCTGATGAAGATGCCGCTGTTCGTGTGGGCATGGCTGATCACCGCCTTCATGCTGATCCTGGTCATTCCGGTGTTCAGCGCGGCAGCCACCATGCTGCTGACCGACCGGCATTTCGGCACGCATTTCTTTGATGCCGCCAACGGCGGCGATCCGATTTTGCTGCAACACCTGATCTGGTTTTTTGGGCACCCGGAGGTGTATATCGTGCTGTTGCCGGCGTGGGGCCTGATCCCGCATATTCTGGCGACTTTTTCGCGCAAGCCGGTTTATGGCTACCGGGCGCAGGTCTATGCGCTGTGGGCGATCTGTTTTCTCAGCTTCATCGTGTGGGCGCACCATATGCTGACTTCCGGCCTGCCGCTTGCCGCGGAGGTGTACTTCATGTATTCCACCATGGCGATTTCCATCCCCACGTCGGTGCTGGTATTTTGCTGGCTGGGCGCCATTTGGCGCGGCGCGATGACTTTTGAAACTCCGATGCTGTTCGCGCTGGGATTTGTCGCCCATTTCGGCATGGGGGCGTTGACGGGGCTGATCTTGCCAGATGTCGCGGTCAATGCGCAGCACCACAACAGTTATGTGATCGTCTCGCATTTTCATTACACATTTTTCGGCGGTGGTATTTTCGGCATGATGGCCGCGTTGTATTACTGGCTGCCCAAGTTTACCGGGCATATGTTCGATGAAAAACTTGGCCGGCTGCACTTCTGGCTGACGGTGGTTTTCTTCAACATCACTTTCATCCCGCAGTGGTTTGCCGGGCTGGAAGGCATGCCGCGCCATGTTGTGGACTACGCGTTCAGGTTTTCCGCCATGAACTTCATTTCATCGGTGGGCGCTTTTTTGATGGGACTCTCGCAATTGCTGCTGGTTTACATCGTGGTCAAGTGCGCGCGCGGCGGCCCGAAGGCTACCGGCCAGGTGTGGGAGGGCGCGCAGGGACTGGAGTTCACCTTGCCTTCCCCGCCGCCGTATCACACGTTTGAAACGTCGCCGGTGGTCAAATGACGATGGGCGAAGCCAGAAAACAGAAGCGGCGTACTGCGCGGTTAGTGGTAGCGCTGGTGCTATTGGTGGCGATTATTTATGCCGCCACTTTTATCAAATTGCCGGTATGGCTGCCGGCCTTGAAGTGAAGGTTCCCTAAAGGTGAACGTGATGGATGAAACGCTCAAGCGTGCAAACCGGCGGCTGACCATAAAGCTGCTGTTCATGGTGGCCGCCGCAACCGGATTCGCATTTGCGCTGGTGCCGTTCTATGACCTGCTGTGCAAGGTAACGGG
>CAZMWC010000266.1:0-3221 GCA_964569805.1 uncultured Gallionella sp. | reverse complement strand
GCCAAGGCGAAGAGCTTCAACCGGTCAGCGACGCGTGTGGCGTCTTCTCCGTTGCCCGCGACCTCGATCGTCAGCATGCCCCCGAATCCATACATTTGGTCTTTGGCCAGCGCATGCCCCGGAAATTCGGGCAGACCGGGAAAGTAGACACGGCTGACCTTGGGGTGGCGGTCCATGGCTTCGGCGATGCGCTGGGCCGACTCGTTTTGCTGACGCACGCGCACGACCAGGGTACGCAGGCTGCGAGCGAGCAATGACGCCGTGGCCGGGGTGATCATCGAGCCGAGATTCTTGCGCCAACCCCATACCGGCATCAGCAATTCCTTCGACCCCATCAAGACGCCAGCGGTGAGGTCGCTGTGTCCGCCGAGATATTTTGTGGCGCTGTGCACGACGAAATCCGCTCCCAATTCGAGCGGGCGCTGATTGACCGGTGAGGCGAACGTGTTGTCGACCGCGACTCGCGCGCCGTAGGCATGTGCCTTCGCTGCGATGGCCCGAATGTCGAGCAATTCGAGGGTGGGATTAGTGGGCGTCTCGAAAAATACCAGCTTCGCGCCAGCGGCCAGCAAAGCGTCCAGTTGATCCAGTTCGCGGCCAAGAATCAAATCGGTCTTGATCCCCAGCAACGGCAACTGGCTCGCCAGCAGTTCCAGCGTTCCGCCGTAAGCATCACCGATGCAAACGATGCCCTCACGCCCATGCGTCAGGAACAAAGCCGTCTCGGCGGCCATCCCAGAACAAAAAGACCAGGCCATCTCCGCGCCTTCAAGGCTGGCGAGCGTTTCTTCAATGGCAAAGATTGATGGGTTCAGGCCGTAGCGCGTATAGAGACTTCCCGGTTTGCGGCCGTCAACGACATCGAGCAGGTCTGCTGTCGATTTGAACGCAAAGGTGGTGGTGTCGTACACCGGAAGGTGCGGACTGCCATGCGCGTCCTTGAAACTGTGGCCGTGAATGGTACGAGTGGACAAGCCTTGCTTGCTGCTTTCAGTCATTTGAGTCTCCTGGTTATTCTTACTGCGGTTTCAAACGGCACGATGCCCAACTCGGGGGTTTCAGAACGAGATTACTTTGTCGCTATCGATGACCCATTCCGCCAGCGCCGGCATGGTGGATTTTTCGGCACCCTCGAAATACGGCTGGTTCTTGTAAATGCCGCAGCGCGCCATGCAGGTTCCGCACACCTTGACGGTCACGCCACGGCTGATGAGCGCCTTCAGCATCAATGAAAGGTCTTGGTCATAGCCTTCCGGTGGACGGCAGGCATCGCGTGCCATGTCCACCGCATCACTCATCAGGAAAATGCGAACTTCACTTCCAGCATCGACCAGTTTGTCGGCCAGTCGCAGCCCGTTCCAGGTCACATCGGTACTATCGTAGGGTTCGTGATTGAAAATGATCAGGGTTTTCATGGACGGTTTCCAAGGAGAGGTGGATCAACGCCTGGCCAGCAGGCCGAAGTGAAAGGGACAGCAATCTTGCAAATCAACCGATTCAATGGCGTGGAATCCGGCCTCGGCTATCCACGCCCGGCATTGGTCCGGGGTCGGACGGATCTCCAGCGAAGGACCGCGTGGTGTGGGTATGTCACTGCGCCAGTGAATCACTGAAAGCACGCCACCGTCCTGCAAGGTCCGGTAGGCTTCGCGCAGCAGAGAAATAGGCTGTTCCAGGTGCAGCAGGTTGAAAATCATCGCGTGCGTTTGCGACCCGGAGTCCACGCCCGTGCCGTGTGCAACGAAATCTCGAACGTCGGCTTGAATGTTGGGGAGATCGAAAGTGACGGCCTTGTGACGTACACAGTCGACCATTTCGGGCTCAATATCCAGCGCTATGACCTTTCCCGTCGTGCGTCGAGCGGCCGGCACAGTGAACGAACCGTATCCGCAGCCGAATTCGATCACATCCCCCAGCACCGCAGTGCCAAAGAGTCTGTCAATAGCAGTCTCTGCCTCGAAAAAACTCGCCCAGTAGGCTTCGTCGGGCATGCCGCTTTCACGTCCCTTCATGCTCATGATTTGCCTTGCTCCACCGGAAGACCTGCCGCCAACCATTCGCTGACGCCATCAAGGATCTTGCGCACTCGATAGCCTTTCGCCGCTAGCAACGCCACGGCCTCGTCAGAGAGCAGGCAGAACGGTCCTCGGCAGTAGGCGACAATCTCGACGTCGGACGGCAATTCAGCAAGGCGCTGCTCGATCTCGGCCACCGGCATCGACCGGGCGAACGGCAGGTGAGCCGTTTCGTATTCCGTTGGCGGACGCACATCGATGACAAATATTTCGCCGCGCCGCGCCTGTTCCAGCAGCACCTCGCGACTGACAGCGGAGAGTTTCGCCGGATCGGCCACCATCTGTCCGAGCGCCAACTTCAGCTCCAGCAGGTGCTCTTCGGCGACTTGGCGCAGACTCACCCACAGACCCGCCACATCACTGCCGGCCAGTTGATAGATGATGTATTTGCCCTCACGCCGGAAAGTCACAAGGCGTGCTTCCTTCAGCACTTTCAGGTGCGCGCTGGTGAGTTTGATGTCAGCCGACAATTCGCTCGCCAGCGTTTCAACGGTCTTCTCGCCTTGCGCCAACAGTTCCAGTAGCTCCAGTCGTTTCGGACTGGAAACCGCTTTGCCGATGCGGGCAACCTGCTCGTAGAGGAGGTCTTTTATCATTCGTTTGTCCATAACCGTCATTCTAACGATTATACGAATGTAAGGTGAAATGTTTTTGTTTCGCGACTGAATCCAGGAAATGCCGACATCTACGACGCCAACTGATTCAGATGGCGGCTGGTGGCACGACTGCTTGTCCTACCCCAACACTCAGCGTACGATTTTTCCGTTTTCTGAGATGACCCTAAGCTGACATAAAAACCGCACACTCAGCATCCCTCAATCAACTCCCCGAACAGTTCCTTAACCTTTGCACGCGCCTCGACCAGCGCAACTTGTCCTTGCTCAGTGATCTCATAGACACGCCGTTCCCGCCGCCCTGTGCGTTCGTGATGCGAGGTCAGATAACCCTTCTTCTCCAGTCCATGCAGCATCGGGTAAAGCGTCCCGGCACTCAGCCCGTAGCCATGACGCCGTAGCTCTTCGATGATGCCAAGGCCGAAAATGGGTTCCTCGGCCGCGTGGTGCAGGATATGCAGGCGGATCAAGCCGCCGTAGAGGTCTTTGTCGGTCATTGCTTCGGCCTCACAGCACGATACTCAGAAGCCAT
>CAZMWC010000265.1:0-3226 GCA_964569805.1 uncultured Gallionella sp. | reverse complement strand
CGGTGACGGTGAAGTCGGCGATCACGCCGTCCTTCATCGGGCGGATCGCGGTGATATTGCCCGGCGTGCGCCCCAGCATCTGCTTGGCAGCAAGGCCGACTTGCTGAATTACTTTCTTGCCGTTCGGCCCCCCCTCCTGGCGGATCGCCACCACCGAAGGTTCGTTCAGCACGATACCCTGTCCCCGCACCCAGATCAGGGTATTTGCCGTGCCAAGATCAATTGCCAGATCGTTAGAAAAATAGCCGTTCAAAAATCCAAACATGTCGTGTCCTATAGTCAAGAAGTGCGCCGATAAGCTGTTAGATAAGCCGTTATATGATACCCTATAAGCCTTATTCCCATAAAGTTTTTACTATGTCTTTAAGCACCCAGGATGTCCGTAAAGTCGCCCGATTGGCGCGATTGGCGATGAGTGAAACAGAAATCGAATCGGCACGCTCTCAACTATCCGGTATTTTTGATCTGATCGCCGAGATGCAGGCTGTCGATACCAGCGGTATCGAACCGATGTCGCATGCCCAGGATGTATCGCAACGTCTGCGTGAGGACACCGTCACAGAGGTAAATCAGCGCGAGTTATTTCAAGCTATCGCTCCGCAAACCGAAGCGGGGCTGTATCTTGTTCCACAAGTTATCGAATAGTCTGAATCATGCTCAATTCCAGTTTGCAACAACTCGGCAACGCACTGCGCACCGGGAAAATTTCCAGCGTCGAGCTGACACAGCTTTACCTTGAACGCATCGCCAGCCTCAACCCGCAACTCAATGCCTTCATCACGCTCAACCCGGAAACCTCGCTGGAGCAGGCGCGCGAGGCTGATGCACGCATCGTCGCAGGCAAGGCCGAAGCGCTGACCGGCATCCCGATCGCACAAAAAGATATTTTTTGCGCCAAGGGTTGGCGTACCACCTGCGGGTCGAAAATGCTGCACAATTTCGTCTCACCCTACGACGCGCATATCATCTCCCAATTCAACCATGCAGGCGCGGTGAATCTCGGCAAGACCAACATGGATGAATTTGCCATGGGGTCGTCGAATGAGACTTCACACTATGGCGCGGTGAAGAACCCGTGGGACAAGATGCGCGTGCCCGGTGGCAGTTCCGGCGGCACGGCGGCAGCCGTTGCAGCGCGCTTGTGTGCCGCCGCGACTGGTACCGACACCGGCGGTTCAATCCGTCAGCCTGCGGCATTGTGCGGTATCTCCGGCTTGAAGCCTACATACGGCGTGTGTTCGCGCTACGGCATGATCGCCTTCGCCTCCAGCCTTGACCAGGCCGGTCCGATGGCACGCAGCGCGGAAGACCTTGCGCTGTTGCTTAACACCATGGCGGGATTCGACGAGCGCGATTCGACTTCCTTGCAGCGTGAAAAAGAAAATTACGCGCGCGACTTGGTAAGGCCGTTCAACGGTCTGCGCATCGGCCTGCCCAAGGAATTCTTTGCCGAAGGATTGAGCGGTGACGTGGCGCAAGCCGTCGATGCCGCCATTGCCGAATATAAAAAACTTGGCGCAACTATCGTCGAGATCAGTCTGCCGAATTCCAAGTTGTCTGTGCCGGTGTATTACGTACTCGCTCCGGCGGAAGCGTCGAGCAACCTGTCGCGCTTCGACGGTGTGCGCTACGGCTACCGCGCGCCGGACTACGGCGACCTCGCCGACATGTACGAAAAGAGCCGCGCGCAAGGCTTCGGCGCAGAAGTGAAGCGCCGCATCATGATCGGCACCTATGTGTTGAGCCACGGCTACTATGATGCCTACTATTTGCAGGCACAGAAGATCCGCCGCCTGATCGCGCAGGATTTCACCGATGCATTCAAGCAATGCGATGTCATCATGGGACCGACCTCACCCTCAACCGCCTTCAAACTGGGCGAAAAGGGTGACGACCCGGTGCAGATGTATTTGTCCGACATCTACACCATTGCCGTAAACCTCGCCGGACTGCCGGGCATGTCGATTCCCTGCGGCTTTGGCGCGAACAATATGCCGGTCGGTTTGCAGATCATCGGCAACTATTTCGACGAGGCGCGCATGTTGAATGTGGCGCATCAATATCAACTGGCGACGGACTGGCACAGCCGCGCGCCTCAGGGTGCTGTATGAGTCTGCGTTCAGAAATTCTGCAAGGCGACTGCTTAGACGTATTGAAAAAGCAGGCCAGTGATAATTCAATCGATTTAATTATCACCTCCCCACCATATGCAGATCGCCGCGCACATACTTATGGAGGGGTCAAACCGGAGAAATATGTCGAGTGGTTCTTGCCTCGCGCAGAGGAATTTTTGAGGGTATTGAAACCTACTGGCTCCTTCGTGCTTAACATCAAGGAAAAAGCAGAGAATGGGGAGCGTCACACATATGTGTTGGAACTTATATTAGCTCTGCGCAAACAGGGATGGTACTGGACAGAAGAATATATCTGGCACAAGAAAAATTGTTATCCCGGTAAATGGCCGAATCGCTTTAGAGATTCATGGGAGCGTTGCCTGCACTTTACCAAGGCGCGCAAATTCAAGATGAACCAAGAGTCTGTCATGGTGCCGATGGGCGATTGGGCTGATGCTCGACTCAAATCACTAGGTAAGAACGATGTCGTGCGCTACGACTCACAAGTAGGTAGCGGCTTCGGAAAGAACATTGCTAATTGGGCACAACGCACGATGGCTTACCCAACCAATGTGCTACACATGGCCACAGAGTGCGGAAACAAAAATCACAGCGCCGCCTTCCCAAAAGCTTTGCCCGAATGGTTCATCAATCTCTTCACCGACGAGGGCGATTTTGTGCTTGATCCATTCGCAGGATCAGGAACCACTCTCGAAGTAGCCAAGGAGCTACGTCGAAACGCCATTGGCATCGAAATACTGTCCGAATATTGTGAATTGGCTAGAGAAAAAGTTGAAGACCGGCAAATGGTGTTATTGCAAAAACGGGCTAAATATAAGGTGGCACCATGAAAAACAAAGTCGCAACTTACATCGAACAAAAAGTTCCTGAATTTCATCAGCGTCGTCTAGACAGTCTAACTGGTTTAAATCTGGACAAAGTTCTGATGAGAAAGAACGCCTACCTATTTAAAGCCAAAAACATCAATACAGCAGGCGGTCTGGTCAAAGCCATCCTTGATGCACACCTATCCTCGCAGGAAGAAACAGTGTTCGGAGCTTTCCTTGAAAATGTAGCGATTCACGCTTGCTCTATTGCCTTGGGCGGCATTA
>CAZMWC010000264.1:0-3226 GCA_964569805.1 uncultured Gallionella sp. | reverse complement strand
ACATGATGCCGTCCTTGGCGACCGGCTCCAGCCCGCCGGTATCCACCACCAGATAGGGTCGTTCCCCCACCCTACCGCGCCCGTAATGGCGGTCGCGCGTCAGCCCCGGCTGGTCGGCGACCAGCGCATCGCGACTGCGTGTGAGGCGGTTGAACAAAGTGGATTTGCCAACATTCGGGCGACCGACTAAAACTAATGTAGGCAGCATTTCAAATACTTTCCAAATCGGACAAGCCGAAAATTGTAGATTGGGTTATGTAGGAACCCGATTTATCGGGCGATTGGAACGGGCTATCGCGCGATAAATCGCGCTCCTACCAGTCTTGCTTCGTTAATGTATCGCCAACGAATACAATCCGCCGCCGCGAGTTTGCACCAGCAATCCGTTATCCATCGGCATCGGCGCAGCCTGTATCGCGTTGCTGTCCAGCTTGATCCGCGCGACAAAGCGGCCATCCTCACGGCTCAACCCATGCAAATAGCCTTCATAATCGCCCGCCACGACAAAGTCGCCGAGCGCGTAAGGTTTGGTGACATTGCGCAGGAATAACTGCTCGTTCTTCCACAATGTGCTGCCGCTGGTTTTGTCCAACGCGATGATCGAGCTGTTCACATCGCTGATATAGAGATATTTGAGCAACAGCATCATGCCCTTGTCGCTGGACATTTCGCGGCTCCATAAAGTGTTGCCCTGCACGGTGTCATAGCACGCCACCCGCCCCTGGAATGCGATGGCGCACAGTTGCTCATCATCCACCACCGGGTTGCTGGTGATATCGCTGATGCGCTCCAACTCGGTGTTGCCACGCGGCTGCGACACCGTGGTTTCCAGAAGCACCCTGCCATCCTTGATGCTCAATACGGCCAGTTTGCCACCGGCAAACCCGGCAAAAGCAAGGCCGCGCTGTATCGTCACCCCCGCATGGCTGCGCACCACCAGTGCCGGCGTGCTACGCTCATACAACCACACGCGCTTGCCGTCTGCCGCATTCAACCCTGCAATGCGCCCGTCGCCGCTGCGCACGATCACCACACCCTCCGCGACTTGTGGAACGCTCAACACCTCGCTGGATACTTTTGTTTTCCAGCGCAATTTCCCGTCTTCGCCATACGCCAGCACATCACCCTTTTCACTGCCGATCAGCACCAGCCCTTCACCGCTACCGGCACCGCCGCTCACCGCAATACCGGTCTCGATACGCCACACCTGCCTCCCGCTGGCGCGCTCCAGACGCGTCAATACGCCCTTGCCGGATACGCCATAAACAGCATCGGCCGCCAGTGCAGGTTGCAGCGGATTTACCCCGGAATCGCCGAGTTCCGCATGCCAGCGCACTTCAAATTTCGCAGTCTGGTTGAATTCCGTCAGAGCGGCAGGTTTCACCTCATTCGTCTTGCCGAACCAGCCCTGTACGGTATCCACAGTCGAACAACCGCTTAACACCAGCAGTGCCAACACATGAGGCAGCAGGCGCGCCAGAATCATTGAACCGCCCCCAGCGCATCCATCTTCATCTGGATCAGATTGCGATACATGCTGTTGGCATCGGTTTTTTCATAAGCCAGTTTGTAGGCGGATCTGGCCTCTTCAGCCTTACCCTGCGCGCTCAACACATCACCCTTCAAATCGGCATACAAACCGTCGAATGAGGCCGGGTGTTTGGCATCCAGCAGCTTCGCCGCATCGGCATAATTTTTTTCATCCAGCAGTACGGCCGCCAGACGCAGGCGCGCGACATCTTTCAGGCCCGCTTCACCGGCATGATCGACGACCCATTGCAATTGCTTCTTGGCCTGGGCCGCATCTTTGCCCTGCTCATTCACTTGTGCCGCCAGCAGGGCGGCGCGCGGCGCATAAGCAGTAGAAGCGAATTTATCCATCACCGCGGCGGCCGCATCATTGACGCGCTTGGCATCATTGCTCGCAAGCTGCTCCGAGAATTGTTGATACAGGATCGCCGCTTCGCCGGTCTGCTTGTTCTGGTAATACTGCCAGCCGCGCCAGCCGGCCATCACGACGACCGCGATCAACACCCCGCTCAATATTACATTGCCGTTGTCATTCCACCATGCTTTAAGTGTGTCGATCTGTTCCTGTTCCTGCAAGTCCAGTGCTGCCATGTTTCTACTCCTACTTGATAATGTTATTGATGGTCGCAATGAGCTGGCTCACACCGACCCTGACCTGTTCGCCGCCCTGCATCGGCTTGATGCTGACCTCACCCGCCTGAGCCTCATCATCGCCGATCACCACTGCGACGCGTGCGCCGCTGGCATCGGCCTTTTTCATCTGCGACTTGAAGCTGCCGCCGCCGCAGTGCAACAGCACGCGCAGATCGTCGTCGCGCAACCGCTCTGCCACCCGGCTGGCCACCCGGCTGGCCAGCTCTCCCTGATGCACCACGTACACATCCACTTCCTGCTTGGGCAACACCATGCCGTCATCCTGCAACATCGCCAGCAATCGTTCAATGCCCATCGCGAAACCCGTCGCCGGTGCCGGTTTGCCGCCGATCTGCTCGACCAAACCATCGTAACGGCCACCGGCGCAGATGGTGCCCTGCGCGCCAAGACTGGTGGTCACCCATTCGAACACGGTGCGGTTGTAGTAGTCCAGCCCGCGCACCAGTCGCGGGTTGATCTCGTACGCGATTTCATGCTGTTTGAGGATGGCCTGCAGCTCATCAAAATGCTTGAGCGCCTCCTCTTCCAGTTCATCCATCAACTTCGGCGCGCCCGCGATCAGCTCCTGCATCGCCGGATTCTTGCTGTCCAGAATACGCAGCGGGTTGCTGTGCAGGCGGCGCGTCGCATCCGCATCCAGCATTTCCTTGTGCTGTCCAAAATACGCGATCAGTTTCTCGCGATGGCGATGGCGCGAGGCGCTATCGCCCAGCGTATTCAGTTGCAGCGCAACATCGCGCAACCCCAGTTTGCGCCACAGCCGCGCGCACATCACGATCTGTTCGGCATCGATGTCCGGCCCGGCAAAACCCAGCGCCTCGACACCGATCTGATGAAACTGGCGGTAACGCCCCTTCTGCGGGCGCTCATGGCGGAACATCTGGCCGCTGTAATACAAACGCTGCGGGGCGTTATACAGCAGATTGTGCTGCAGCACGGCGCGCACACAAGAAGCGGTTCCTTCCGGGCGCAATGTCAGCTCATCGCCGTTGAGCGCATCCGCAAAGCTGTACATCTCCTTCTCGACGATGTCGGTCACTTC
>CAZMWC010000263.1:0-3238 GCA_964569805.1 uncultured Gallionella sp. | reverse complement strand
CTGAAGACTTTCATCGAAGCGGAATCTTTCGACGGCCCGTCGCTGATTATTGCCTACAGCCCTTGCGTCGAGCATGGTTATGACATGGCCAAGCAGCATCAGCAGCAGGAGTTGGCGGTCAATACCGGCCATTGGCCGCTGTATCGTTACGACCCACGCCGCGAGGACGAAGGCAAGAACCCGTTGTCACTGGATTCGCAGAAGCCCTCCGTGTCGATCCGCGAGTTTGTCCAGAACGAACCGCGCTTCCGCGGCTTGGTAAAGACCATGGATAGTGACGGCGGAAAAACTGTGGACTCCTATGACAAGGAACTGCGGAAGCATTTTGCGATTTTCGAGCATTTGGCGGCTGATTCGAGCAAGGATGCCGGAGCGGATGCCAAGAAGAAACCAACTGACGCATAATCAGACAGGTTGAGAATAGATAGCCAAGTCTAAATTTGAAATAGGGGAAATTCATGACCAGCAGCAAAAAATACATTTACACGTTCGAACAGGGTGATGGAAAGAACAAGATGCTGCTGGGCGGCAAGGGCGCAAACCTGTGCGAAATGACCCAGATTGGTTTGAATGTTCCCCCTGGTTTTACCATTACCACCGATGCCTGCACCGCCTATCTGGAAAAAAATAAATTACCGGATGGCTTGATGGCGGATGTCAAGGTTTTCATGCTGGAATTGGAAAAGAAAACCGGCAAGGGGTTTGGCAGCGGCACGAACCCTTTGCTCATCTCGGTGCGTTCCGGTTCATCCATGTCGATGCCGGGCATGATGGACACCATCCTCAATCTCGGCCTCAACGAAACTTCTCTGCAAGGGCTGATCAAGCAAACCGGCAATGCGCGCTTTGCCTACGATGCCTACCGCCGCTTCATCCAGCTATTCGGCAAGATCGCGCTCAATATCAGCGACGAACATTTCGACGAGCGCATGGCCGCGATCAAGCGCAAGTATGGCGCGCCTCTGGATGTGGATTTAAGCGTCGAACACCTGAAAGAGTTGACGGGTGAATTCCTTGCCATTGTGGAACGCCACTGCGGTAAGCCCTTCCCGCAGGATCCTTACGAGCAACTGGAGATCGCGATAGGCGCGGTGTTTGGCTCGTGGATGGGTAAGCGCGCGGTGGATTATCGCAGGCAATTCAAAATCACCAAGGATCAGGCCAGTGGCACGGCGGTGAATATCTGTACCATGGTGTTCGGCAACATGGGCAACGACTCCGGCACCGGAGTGGGCTTCACGCGCAATCCCGGCACCGGCGAGAACCTGATCTATGGCGAGTATCTGGTCAATGCGCAAGGTGAAGACGTGGTGGCGGGCATCCGCACGCCCAAGGCCATCGCCGAAATGGAACAGGAAATGCCGGAAATTTACCGACAGTTGATGACGTTGCATAACCGGCTGGAATCGCATTATCACGAAGTGCAGGATTTCGAGTTCACCATCGAAAAAGGTGTCTTGTACTGTTTGCAAACGCGCAACGGCAAAATGAACGCGCGCGGCATGGCGCGCACCTCGGTGGAGATGTTTAACGAGGGTCTGATCTCCAAGGAACGCGCCTTGTTGCGCATCGAACCGGCAATTCTTGAACAATTATTGGTACCGCAATTGGCGCCCAATTTTCATGGAAAATCACTGGCGCAGGGGCTTCCAGCATCGCCGGGCGCCGCTTCCGGCAAGATCGTTTTCGATGCTGACACTGCCGAAGCACGTGGCCGTGCCGGTGAAAAAATCATTCTGGTACGCGAAGAAACAAAACCCGAGGATATCCACGGGTTCTTCCAGGCGCAGGGTATCCTCACCAGTCGTGGCGGCAAGACCTCACACGCCGCCGTGGTGGCGCGCGGCATGGGCAAGCCCTGCGTCTCCGGTTGCGAAGCGATCGTCATCAACGATGTGCTGCGCAGCGCGCAGATCGGCGAGACCACGCTGCATGAGGGTGATGTCATCACCATCGACGGCGGCACTGGCCATGTTTATGCAGGCGAAGTGCCGACGGTGGAACCGGAGTTTTCCGAAGAATTGAATACGCTGCTGGCGTGGGCGGATGAGATCGCCCGGCTCAAGGTGCTGGCTAATGCCGACACGCCCCATGATGCCCTGCGTGCACGCGAGTTCGGCGCGATGGGTATTGGCCTGTGCCGCACCGAACGCATGTTCAACAGTACCGATCGCTTGCCTATCGTGCAGGAAATGATACTGGCTGAAACACCGGAGGCGCGCCAGTCCGCACTCGATCGCTTGTTGCCGATCCAGCGTTCCGATTTCAAGGGTATCTTCAAGGCGATGAAGGGATTGCCGGTCACCGTGCGCCTGCTTGATCCGCCGATGCACGAATTTCTGCCCACCGCCGCACAGCTCGAACTGGAAATTGCCCATCTGCACCAATTGAGCGACACCATCAAGGGGCTGGAAGATCTGCCGGAAACGCTCAAGCTGCTCAACCCCAAGCTGTATCAGCAATACGCCGATGGCTTGACCAAGCTGATGGGCGGTCTTGATGATTTCAAAGAATCACACCTCGAGAATGATGTGATCAGCCGTAAAGAGGTAGTGCTGAAAAAGGTACGGGCTCTGGCCGAGGTCAACCCGATGCTGGGCCATCGCGGTGTGCGTCTGGGTATCACCTATCCCGAAATCTACTCGATGCAGATCCGTGCAATCCTCGAAGCTGCCGCGTTATGCGCCAGGGAAGGCGTGGAAATTTATCCAGAGATCATGGTGCCGCAAGTGGCAACGGTGGAGGAACTGAAACGCATTCACAGTTACGTGCAGCGTATCCATGCAGAAGTGAACGCGACCCACGGTATTAACGTGAAATTCAAGTTTGGCTCCATGCTGGAAGTGGTGCGCGCCTGCGTACGCTCCGGGCGCATGGCGGAAACTGCCGAATTTTTCTCATTCGGCACCAATGACCTGACCCAGGCTACGTTCTCGTTTAGCCGCGAAGATGCGGAGAACAAGTTCCTCCCGGCTTACAACGAGACCGGAATTCTGGAGGACAATCCTTTCGAGGTGCTGGACATCAAAGGCGTGGGGCAACTGATGAAAATGGCGGTGGCGAAAGGCCGTGCGACCAACCCGGATTTAAAGGTAGGCATCTGCGGCGAGCATGGCGGGCACCCCGGCTCCATCCATTTTTGTCATCACATCGGACTCAACTACGTTTCCTGCTCCGGTCCGCGCGTACCCATCGCACGCCTGGCGGCGGCGCAAGCCAAGTTGCAGGAAGATCAATA
>CAZMWC010000262.1:0-3239 GCA_964569805.1 uncultured Gallionella sp. | reverse complement strand
CCCGAGCTTCTGCTCGATGAAAATCTCGCAGGACGTGCGCGACTTCGCCGCGCAGCAAGGCGTGGATGAACAGACGGCGCTCAGCAAAGGCATGGAACAGAAGGCGGTGGAGTTCGTGAAGCGGGGAAGTCAGTTGTATAGCAAGGCTTGAACCGCACCCTTTTCTTTTGTGAGGCGATGTGTAGAATGACCCTGTCCCTTACACACGGAGCTTGCCATGCGCACCAACATCGAAATTGACGACACGCTTATGCATGAAGCGATGCGTTCAGGCGGCTTCAAAACCAAGAAGGAAACCGTTGAAGCGGCGCTCAAAATGTTGGCGGCACGGCGAGCTTCCTACCGCAAGATTCTCGATCTCTCCGGCAAAGTCGAGTTTGATCCGGATTACGATTACAAGGCAATGCGCAAAGGCAGGCCAAAATGATTCTGGTCGATTCCAGTGTCTGGATCGGCCTGTTTCGCGGCGACAATAAACCGCAAACCCAATTGCTGTTATCCATCCTGCAAGGCGGCGATGAAGAATTGGCAATTGCCGACATCATTCTGCTTGAAGTCCTGCAGGGCTTTCGCTCCGAAAAACAAGCTCAAACAGCGCTTCGATCCATTGAAGGGTTATCCTGCTTTACACTGGGTGGCAAACCTATGGCTGTGTTGGCGGCCAGCAACTACCGCCGGTTGCGCCAAAAAGGCATTACGGTTCGTTCTACCATTGACTGTCTTATTGCGACCTTCTGTGTCGAGAATGACTTTCCCCTGCTGCACAACGACCGCGATTTTGTTCCTTTCGAGAAGCATCTCGGGCTGCGTACAGTGATGGCCTGAATGTGGACGAACGGGCCGCGCTCAGCAAAGGCATGGAACAGAAGGCGGTGGAGTTCGTGAAGCAGGGCAGCCAGTTGTATAGCAAGGCTTAGCAAGCCCACGTTCTGAAAGACAAAACGGGCCGCAATGTGGCTCGTTTTGTCTGCGGGTAATCGGGCTCCATCCCTAAGGCCGCCTATACTGGCGCGCTTCGAATTCCGCTGGGAAGACCAGCTCAACCTCGGCCCGGACAAGGCGCTCGAATTCCACGACGAAACCATGCCCATGGAATCCGGCAAGAATTAATCCCGAATAATCCATTGGCAAATTCAACCTGCCTCCCCCTTTGAAAAAGGGGGATTGAGGGGGATTTTTATATCCGTGCAACATTCAAATCCCCCCTAGCTCCCCTTTCTCAAAGGGGGGGATGCTCTGTTCTAGCCAGGATTACGGCTAATGGATAATCTGGGTTAATAGCGGCACTATTTTTACATGCCGTATCAATAAGCCCCTGCGGGTTAGCTAAGCCTGGCACTGTCAATTTGTGAACAAGTCGATTTCATGGAGCAACTAATGTCTGCATGCGTTGTAAAATTATTGGCACCCTCGCCTGGCTGCCCGCGTCGCCGGGCATGTGACCGGGCAGTGCTTCCAGGAAGCGCTCATCCGTTACCAAGGCGGACAATCGTGCCTGAATATGATCTCTCAGTTTGTGATCACAGCTCAAGACCTCATCAACAATTTCCGGGCGGCCATCCAATACTGCCACGATATCTTCCATATCGTGGCTCATCATATAGTCGCCTTGCCCCCTGCCATCAAACGCGGCAAGCTTGGTCGCCAGAAAATACGGTGCGGAGACCATGCGCATCTTCTTGCCAGAAGGCAGTGCTACCGATACCGCCGCATCAAATGCCGGTTGGTACCACTCATTGCCAAAGCCCAGAATCTCCGGATGGGTCGGCATCACATCCAGCAAAATGCCACCGGCCTGCCAGCGGCATATCGGCGCATCAGGACTTTGGTCCTCACTGAAACCAAGATCACGCAGACGCTTTGACAAGCGGTGATACTCGATCAGCGAGGCCACCTCTGCAATCGCATCCACATCTTTAGTGGCACGTATTGGCGGTGTCACTGCATCGGTGATCAGCAAGCCCGTAGCACACCCGCCGAGAAACACCATCTCCTCCGCCAGCGCGCCCAGACGGGCGACAGCGATCTCCATGATCGCCAGATTGGGATTGGCCGCCCTACGCATACTTCGCCAATCGTTTTCCCAGTTCCTTGATCGCCAAAGCACGTTCACGCGCCCGGCCGCCGCGAATGGCATCCACCAAGGCGAGCAACTCATAGAGTGCCGGATCCGAACGCGCCGCCTGCGGAGCCAGTTTATACAGCGGCGAAAAAGCCACGCCCCGCACTGTGCCTTCCGGGTCTGGCCAGACAGGGGGCGGTTCGGCTGATTCGGGAAAATGCTTGACCAGTGGCGGAGCAGCATAAGACGTGGGAATGCCTCGGGACGGGCGGCCTATTTCCGCTATAAAGGTATACCGAAGGCCATGGACAATGAATTCCTCGAGATTTCGGATATTGGGCGTAATCGCGGCCTCCTTCTTGACGGCAAGCTGCGCAGCCAGTGCACGCCGCACCGCCGAATGGAGCTGCGATGGACTCATGCCCAAGCTCACCGCCAGCCCGGAATAAGACCACGACCGCTGACCCAATGCCACCAGCTTGAGCATGACCAGAACATCCTGGGGTTTAAGTATAGTCATCATCTGCACCTGCGTTCTATATTCTAGAATTCAGAATACCAGTAAAGAATTTCATGTCAAGCACCACGCCCCCATCTATCACGGGTACCTCACCCGGTTCACCCCGACAAGGGGCTGGGGGTGAAGTGCCCGGGATGAATTTCTCCCAAAGTCCCGCAACCCCATCCGGTTAAGCTCACGGGTGACAGGCCACACCTGCATGGGCTCGGACTCATGGCGATCGAATCAGCGGGAATAACTGATCAGCCAGGTGTTTTTGTGAGGAAAGCCAGGTAGCCCATAGCTCTGGATCAAGGATCGTGGGCATGGCCCGTTCCATAGTTTCGGTAATTGCGCACAAGTACCGAGAGAATGGAACGGCGCCCAACTGTGATGTCGGGGCTACGGAGGAAGGCATATCTGTTGTGACCCAACTCCTGCATCAGTGCCAACAGCAGGCCGGCAAGGTCGCACACTTCTGTTCGATGTGCGGCCCGAGTTTCTGCTCGATGAAAATCTCCCAGGACGTGCGCGACTTCGCTGCGAAAGAAGGCGTAGACGAGCAGACCGCACTTAGCAAGGGCATGGAACAGAAGGCGGTGGAGTTCGTGAAGCGGGGAAGTCAGTTGTATAGCAAGGCCTGACGGTATTGCTGTCCGGCAGGCAAGCGCATGGCGT
>CAZMWC010000261.1:0-3255 GCA_964569805.1 uncultured Gallionella sp. | reverse complement strand
ACGCGGCTCATGGCGCGTTCCGCCAGCACGCAGGCGGCGGTATCGGGATGATGCAACGGCTGCAGCAAAGCGATCACATCGGCGCGGTCGGCGCGGCATTCGATGCCCAGCGCGCCTTGCCCGACGGCGGGAAGGCTGTCGTCGCTGGAGATAATGTTGCGGATACGATCGCCCAGACCGAGACGTTTCAATCCGGCTGCGGCGAGGATGATGGCGGCATATTGGCCTTCATCCAGCTTGCGCAACCTGGTCTGCACGTTGCCGCGCAACGGCTCGATCCGCAGATGCGGAAAGCGCGCGCGTAACTGGCTTTCGCGGCGCAGGCTGGACGTGCCAATCACGCTGCCTGCTGGCAATGCCGCCAGATTTTCATATTGATTCGAGAC
This sequence comes from uncultured Gallionella sp., assembly GCA_964569805.1. Taxonomy (GTDB): domain Bacteria; phylum Pseudomonadota; class Gammaproteobacteria; order Burkholderiales; family Gallionellaceae; genus Gallionella. Next base: position 2,869 of record CAZMWC010000261.1, on the reverse strand, counting down.
GAACGCATCGTGCGGGTCTTCGCGCTCGCCGATAGCGGCCAGCACAAAACCTTCCGGCATATTCATCGGCACATCTTTCAGCGAGTGGACGGCGAGATCGGCGCGACCATCTTCCAGCGCGGTTTCCAGCTCTTTTACAAACAGACCCTTGCCGCCTATTTTTGACAGCGTGACATCGAGAATCTGGTCGCCCTGCGTGGTCATGCCGAGAATGCTGACCTCGGTTTGCGGATATAATGCGCGCAGCCTGTCCCGAATATATTCGGCTTGCCACATGGCCAATGCGCTCTCGCGCGATGCGATTACCAAACGGGATGGAGAGGTCGAGGCAACTTGATTCATCTGGTTTTTTGGGTTTGTAGTTAACACGAGGCGCATTTTAACATAGGGTGTGTCGCGCCTTTGCGTCCGGGTTGCAGAATAATGAACGTAACGAGCCTATTTTCCGCCCCTGCCAAGTAGGGGCGATTCACGAATCGCCCGTCATGAATCGCCCGCCACGAATCGCCCGTACGGGACGAAGTGGGTTAAGCAGGCAATCCGCGAAGCGGGTGCTCGCAAATGTGATTTTTTAGAGGTGTCCTTAATCTTCAGGGAACCCACGGACGTGACCAACCATAACTGCAAACCCATCCTTGCCCTCGCCGCGCTCATGCTGCTCACCTCGTGCCGTAGCCTGTCCACCGGCGACCTTGTCACCATCGCCACCAGCAGCAGCCCCCAGGCCGCCGCACGCGCGCTGGTCGAGGGCAAGAAGCTCACCTACCTGCGCGACCCGACCCGGATCGCCGGCGACCTCAAGAATGTGCAGCGCGACTTCCAGCAATTGATCGACGTGTTGCGCGGTAACGCGGGCAAGCAGTGGGGCAAGCAGGAGGCGCATGTTCCAAACCGTACTCACTATGTCAAATACACACAAGGCTATTTGAGCCGCGCCATCGTGGATTTCGACCGCGGCGAGATCACCGTCGAAACGCTGGACGAGAAAAATCCCGACAACAGCTTGAGAAGCGCCATCGTTACCACGCTGCTTACTCCAGACGACCCGCGTGCCGTCGATCTTTTTTCAGATAGCCCAATCAAATTGACCAGCCAACATGACCCCTATTTGCTGGGTTTGGTGCTGGACGATACCGGGCGCGCCATCGCCACCCCCGCACAAGCCGAACGTTTTGCTGCAGGTTTGGTCGGTTCTGCGCAAACGCGCAGCGTCAGCACCAACGTGGGCGGCAAGCCAGCACGTATGGTTAAGTTTGCCATGGTCAGTAATTTCTCCAACAAACAGGCGGAAAAATATCGCCCCTTGGTGGAAAAATTTGCCAAGACCTACGGCATCAGCCCCAGCCTGATATTCGCCATCATGCGCACCGAAAGCAACTTCAACCCGTTCGCCGTCAGCTCCGCGCCCGCCTACGGATTGATGCAACTGGTGCCCAGTAGCGGTGGGCGCGATGCCTACAAACGCGCCAAAGGGTTGAATGAAATGCCCAGCAAGCAATATCTATTTGATGCGGAGAACAACATCGAGCTGGGCGCAGCCTATCTCAACGTGCTGGCTTTCCATGAACTGGATGAGGTGGCTGATCCGGTCTCGCGTGAATACTGCGTCATCTCCGCCTACAACACCGGGCCCTCCAACGTGCTGCGCACTTTCGGCGGCTCGTCGAAGAACCGCAACGGCGCGCTGGACCAGATCAACCGCATGAGCGCTCCCGCCGTGTACGACAGGCTGCGCGCGCAACTCCCCTACGCCGAGACGCGCCAGTACCTGCAAAAGGTGGTAGGCTTCCGCAAGCAGTTCATCGCGCTCAATTGAGCATTCCGATCCAACGCACCCAAGGAGGCACATCGTGAAAACGGACTCTTGCCGCATGCACATCCTGGCGGCAGTGGCTGCCGGCATCTTCCTTTCCTGCTTCAGCGGGCTGGCCGCCGCTTCCCCGGAAGAAAAAAGGAACGAGATACGGAAGATGCGCAGCGAAACGCTGGCGAAACTGTACAAGGTGCATCCGCTCGCCAAGGGCGACATACAGAAATCGGTCGGCTACGCGGTGTTCAGCAACATCGGCATCAACCTGATCCTGCTTTCGGCGGCGGGCGGCTCCGGGGTCGCCCATGACAACCGCACCGGCAAGGACATCTACATGAAGATGGTTTCCGGCGGCTTCGGGCTCGGGCTGGGCGTAAAAGATTTTCGCGGTGTGTTCGTGTTCTCGAGCGACAAAGCGTTCAAGCAATTCGTCGAGAGCGGATGGGCGGCCGATGCGCAGGCGGATGCCGCCGCCAAATCGGGCGCGAAGGGCGGCTCCGTGGCGGGCGCGGTCACCGTGGCACCCGGCGTGGACCTGTATCAGCTCACCGAAACAGGGCTTGCGCTACAGGCCACGATCCAGGGCACCAAGTACTTCAAGGACAAGGAACTGAACGCCAGATGATGCGCGCCATCAACACAGGCCGGTTTCGATCTCGGAGAAAAGGGGCCAATAATCCTACATTCCTCTGTTGGCGAAGAGTTATCAGGTATTTCAGCGGGTTATGCCGCTTCTGTAGGTGCGAATTCATTCGCACATAACTTGTTGAGCGTGCGAATGAATTCGCACCTACCAGTTCACGTAGGGTGCAATGCGCTACGCTTATTGCACCCTACAAAACTGAACAGTTCGCAGGGCAACGGCCAATCAACCGAACTCCTTGACGATATGCTGCTGCCTGCGGCTGATTGCGAGCATCTCATCCAAGCCTTTTAGCTTCACCATCCAGCCGCTTTCTCCTTCTTCGCCACCCTCTTTCTCAAACCCTTCAATCGCCTCTTTTGCCACCAGGCAATTGCGGTGGATGCGCACGAAGCGCGCGGCGAATTCTTTTTCCA
>CAZMWC010000260.1:0-3270 GCA_964569805.1 uncultured Gallionella sp. | reverse complement strand
TAAGCAGCACGCGTAGGGCGCAATAACCAACGGGCATTGCGCCGCATGGAACTTCACATTCGGTGCAATGCGCTACGCTTATTGCACCCTACAACAGCGTCAGCCGCACGCGCCGATCGCGCCGCAACTGGTGCAAAACTCGCAGCCGTCTTTCTTGATCAGTGTGGCATTGCCGCATTCTTTGCAGACTTTTCCCGTTAACGGTTTGGCCTTTGAGGATTTGTTTTTTGCGGCGGGGATTTCCATCACGCCCATTTGCTGGATCGGATAGCCGTGTTCGTCGAGAATGCCGAGCATGGCATAGCGGTGAATGATCAGTTTGGCGACGTAGGAAACGGTCGAGGGGTAGCTTTCCATTTTGGCCTCACCCGGCACACGCGCCATGAAATCGCCCAGCGGTTCACCGTAGTTGAGCAATTTGCGCAGCTTCATACCGATCCAGGCCGGGTCGATGACACGCATATCCAGGCTCAATACTTTGCACAGGCCGTCGAGGGCGCGCGGGTAGACACCGGCCAGCCACATTGAGTAGGGGCGGCGTTGCCCGTCGGGTAGCACCAACTCTTTCAGCCCCAGCACGAAATCGTCGCCGGTTCCGGCGTTGGAAATGTCCACCGTCCAGCTCATTGTCCCGTCGGTGCCGGTTTTCGGCTCCTTTTTGGCGAACAGCGCATCCATCATCGGCGTGGTTTCGTCGTCGCTTATTTCCAGAGCGCCCAGTTGTTCGATGCGGAATTTCAGCAGATATGCGAACGCGGCTACCAGGCTGGGCATGCGCTTCATTTCACCGTCGGGCGGCATCGGCATCTCGAAGGTGTCGTCGCCGGCGGTTTTCATCAGCATTTCCAGTTTCATGCGCATCCACACCGGATCGCGCGCGCGCATATCCATCGATAGCGACTTTGCCAGCGCGCCGAGCCCGCGCGGTTGTTCCGCGCCGTTCACCCAGACTTCGAACGGGTGGTTTTTACCGTTCGATGTATGGGAAACGAAGGCCACAAAGCTGCCGAGCGGATGTTTCACCACTTGGGATACCCAGCCTTCGCTCCCGCCCGGCAATTGCGGGCGGCCCGGCCAACGCAACGAGGCGAGAGCGGGGTTGGGCGTGTCTGCCAGCACGATGCGCCTGTCCTGATCGAACACCAGATCCTGCGGTTGCTCTTCTTTTTTCGCCGGAGTATTTTCCGGCGTGATGGACAGCACCGAACCCAGCACGCTGTTGGGGCGGTAGGTCGCCAAGCCTTTTAATCCGGCCTTCCATGCTTCGGTGTAGAGGTCTTTGAAGTCCTCATAGGGGTAGTCGGCGGGTACGTTGACCGTTTTGCTGATCGAGGTGTCGATGAAGGGCGCGACGGCAGCCACCATCTTCATGTGATCAATGGCGGATATTTCCAGCGCGGTGACGAAGGCGTGCGGAAGCTGGGACATATCGCTGCCCATCTTTTTGTACACGCGCCAGGCGTGGTCTTCCACCTGATAATTCTTGGTGCTGCCGTCAGTCATGCGTTTCTTGCGTGTATAGAACCACGAGAAAGCCGGTTCGATGCCGTTGGAAGCATTGTCGGCGAATGCCAGCGAGATGGTCCCGGTGGGCGCGATTGATAACAGATGGCTGTTGCGGATACCGTGCTGGCGGATCTTGTTTTTTATTTCGTCCGGCAGGCGCGAGGCGAAGCGCGGTGCGGCAAGATATTGCTCGGCATCCAGCAGCGGAAACGCGCCGCGTTCGATAGCCAAATCTATCGAAGCGAGATAAGCGTCATCGCGCATCGCACGGGTGAGATCGGCGGCGAAGGTGCGCGCTTCGTCGGTGTCATAACGCAAGCCCAGCATCACCAGCGCATCGCCCAGCCCGGTATAACCCAACCCGATGCGCCGCTTGTTTTGCGCTTCCTGCTGCTGCTCCGGCAGCGGCCAGGCGGTGGCATCCAGCACGTTGTCGAGCATACGCACCGCGGCCTGTACCAGCTGTTTGAATTGCGCGAAATTGAAAGTTGCCTTTGCGGTAAAAGGATTTTCCACCATGCACGCCAGATTGATCGAGCCCAGGCAGCAGCAGCCGTAGGAGGGCAGAGGCTGTTCGGCGCAGGGGTTGGTGGCCTCGATCACTTCGATGTAGGAAAGGTTATTGTCACGGTTCATCAGGTCGATGAACAGCACGCCCGGTTCGGCGTGATCGTAAGTGCTTTCGATGATCTGTTTCCATAGGTCGGCAGCCGGTATTCTGCGGTACACCCACTTGCCATCGGCGCGCTGTGTGGCGCCTTGTTCCTTGAGCGCGGCGGAGGGTTCCGCGCTATGCACCAATTCGAATTGCTGGCCGTTCTCGACCGCGTGCATCAGGTCATCGGTGACCCCCACGGAAATATTGAAGTTGCGCAGATCGCCCTGATCCTTGGCGTGGATAAATTTTTCAATATCGGGATGGTCGCAGCGCAACACGCCCATTTGCGCGCCGCGCCGCGCGCCGGCCGATTCGACGGTTTCGCAGGAGCGGTCGAACACGCGCATGTAGGAAATCGGGCCGCTGGCGCGGGAATTCGTGCCCTTGACCATCGCCCCCTCGGGGCGGATGGTCGAAAAGTCGTAGCCGACCCCGCCGCCGCGCCGCATGGTTTCCGCCGCCTGCTGCAAGGCATCGTAAATGCCCGGCTTGCCGTTGCTGATGCCGGAGATCGAATCTCCCACCGGCTGCACAAAGCAGTTGATCAGGGTCGCCTGAATCTTTAGCCCGGCCGCCGAGTTGATGCGGCCGGCAGGCACCAAACCGTTTTCCTGGCCCAGAAAAAATTCCTCTTCCCATTGGGCGCGTTGTTCCGGTTTTTCGGCTTGCGCCAAGCCGCGCGCCACGCGGCGGCGCACATCCTCGACCGAGGTTTCGCCGGGCTCCGCATATTTTTCCAGCAATACTTCCGTGCTGATTTCCTGTATCAATTCGATGGGCCTCTCTGAAGCTGATTTGCCTGCGGTCTGGTTGCCCTGCAACGGAATGAAGGAAGCCTTGGCCGGTTCAGGCTGAACCGCAGCATCCTTGCGGTGAGATACCTTGCCCTGGTCAGACGACATGCTGGGCGAAATGGAGGATCCGGAAATGTTGCGGGCAGATGTTGCAGACAATGCATTTTCTATAACAAGCACAATACGATCCCCCTTATTACGTGGGCTGCTATGGCCCATGGAACTCAAAAACCACTACATCTAGTAGTTTCTCCCTCGATTTCGACTAATTCTAGGGGACTGAGTTTTTTTTGCAAGTAATATTTTGGCCTA
>CAZMWC010000259.1:0-3272 GCA_964569805.1 uncultured Gallionella sp. | reverse complement strand
CGATTCTGGCCGACCAGATCGTGGCGGGCGACGTGGTGGTGATCCGCTACGAAGGACCAAAGGGCGGGCCGGGTATGCAGGAAATGCTGTATCCCACCTCGTACCTGAAATCGAAGGATCTGGGCAAAGTGTGCGCACTGCTTACCGACGGGCGTTTCTCCGGCGGCACATCAGGCTTGAGCATCGGCCACGTCTCGCCGGAAGCCGCGAGCGGCGGCGCGATTGCATTGGTACAGGAAGGCGACCGCATCGAGATCGACATCCCGAACCGCAGCATCAATCTGGACATATCCGCTGCCGAACTGGCGCAACGCCGTGCGGCGATGGAAGCAAAAGGCAAGCAGGCATGGAAACCGGCCGCAGAACGGAAACGCAAGGTGTCGGCAGCACTGCGCGCCTACGCTGCTATGGTGACTTCCGCCGACAAGGGCGCAACAAGAGATGTTTCACAAGTAGAGGGTAAATAAATAACATGTCAACAGCACAACAATTAAATGCAGAATTTGGTATCGATGGGCAACTGAATTTCCGTGAGGATGCCAGCGGCCTCGTTGTAGCGGAGATCAACAATGCGCAGGCTACGGCCTCGTTGTGCCTGCAAGGCGCGCATCTGATGACCTGGCAACCTAAAAGTCAGGCCGTGCCGGTGGTTTGGCTGTCGCGCGATGCCAAGCTGGCGGCGGGTAAATCGATACGTGGCGGTGTGCCGGTATGCTGGCCGTGGTTCGGCGCACACGCCTCGAATGCAAATTTCCCCACGCATGGCTTTGCACGCACCGTGCCTTGGAAAATTACCGAAACCGGCACCGAGGAAAACGGTGCGACACGACTCTCGCTGCGCCTGCTGTCCAACGGGCAAACACGAGAACAACTACCGTATGAGGCACAACTCAAACTGAAAATTGTTGTCGGTGAAACACTGCGCATGGAATTGACCACAGAAAATACCGGAACAGACAGTTACATGGGAACCTCCGAATTCTCCATCAGTGAGGCGTTACATACTTATTTCAGAATTGGCGACATCGGTTCAGTGCGCATCACCGGCCTGGATGAGTGTGAGTATTGGGACAAGGTCGGTGGCAGCACCCTCAAAAAGCAGGAGGGCGCAATTAGCTTTTCAGGGGAAACCGACCGTGTCTATATCAATACCGCCACCGAATGCGTGATCGAGGATGATCTGTTGAAACGGCGTATTCGTGTGGCAAAATCCGGCAGCCTTTCCACCGTGGTATGGACACCGTGGATTGAAAAAGCCGACAAAATGGGCGATATGGGGCGGCCGGATGGCTGGCGCGAAATGGTGTGTGTGGAATCGGGCAATGCCTTGGGTAACACGTTGAGAATTCCGGCTGGAGGCCAACATACGCTAACCGTCGAATACCGCGCCGAACCGCTGTAATTTTTTGAAACCTGTCTGAAAATGGAGAATCATGAATAAACAAAGCCTCTTGCTGGTGCTGTTGTTGACAGTGCTGTATGGCTGCCAGCCGGAAACACCCGCACAGAAAGCCCCGGCACCTGCTGCACCACCTCCCGTAGCCGCAGTGGCCGCGCAACAAACTGCGCCGCAGCCCATTGCTGGAGAAGCTGTCACCTCGGCATCCAGAGAAGAGGCCATGCAATTTGCACAAAAAACCGGCTGTTTTGCCTGTCACGCAATCGAGAAAAAATTGCTTGGCCCGGCATGGAAGGATGTGGCAGCACGCTTTAACGGCAACCCCGATGCCGAAATTTATTTAATGAACAAATTCGCCAGTGGCGGCAGCGGAGCATGGGGCAACATAGCAATGCCCGGCTATCCTGATATGAGCGAGGCAGATCGCAGGATGCTGGCAAAATTGGTGCTGTATCCGAACTAATGTCAACGCAAGTGAGGTGTGCTGCGTTATCTTGCCGAAGGCATCGTTAGTTGAATCATCGGTTTGCAAAGTGGTCGGAGTTGTTTAGAATTGCGGGTGAAGGAAAACCTTCGCATTGTTAAATGTGTCATCATAAAACGGAGAAGAGCATGAAATCTATTATTGTAAGTACGTTCGTGGCAGCGGGCCTGATGGTTGCCGGCAGCGCGTCGGCGGTCGATATGCCGGCAGTTGCGAAAACACGGGCGTGTACTGCCTGTCACGCGATCGACAAAAAGGGTGTTGGCCCGGCTTGGATGGAAATATCCAAGAAATATAAGGGTGATGCTACTGCGGAAGCCAAGTTGAGCGCAAAAGTAGCCAAGGGCGGTAGCGGTGTGTGGGGCGCGATGCCTATGCCCGCCAATCCTAAAGTTACCCCGGCAGAAATGAAGGAGCTGATTGGCTTCATTCTGGGTTTGGCGAAGTAAGATTAAAACTGTAACCTTCAGGAAAGCCGACGCGAGTCGGCTTTTTTGTTGCCATAGGGGAACCTCTATAAATTGACAATTTCAGCCTGTGCTTCACATAATCCAAGCACATTCTTCAGGAGGTCAGCCATGTCGCTTTATTCCGCACGTTCACTGTTGCTCATCGCCTTGTCATTGTCGCTGGTTGCGTGCGGCAAATCCGCCAGCGAACAAACGAGCTCCTCCAATAAAGCCGCATCTCCTGCACAGGCATCACCCGCCAGTGATCTACAGGTGCGCATCGGCGCTGCTGCACCGCTGACCGGCAATCAGGCGCATATCGGCAAAGATAACGAGAGCGGCACGCGCATGGCGATCGACGATGCCAACGCCAAGGGCATCGTGATCGGCGGGCGCAAGGTGCATTTCGAGCTGATCAGCGAGGACGATCAGGCCGACCCCAAGACCGCCACTATTGTGGCGCAAAAGCTGGTGGACAACAAAGTGAGCGGCATCATCGGCCACCTCAATTCCGGCACCACCATCCCCGCCTCAAAAATCTACAGCGACAACGGCATCGTGCAGATTTCCCCTTCCGCCACGGCGGTGAGCTACACCGCGCAGGGTTTCAAGACCGCATTTCGCGTGATGGCGAACGACGCGCAACAAGGCCGTGTGCTGGGCGAATATGCGACGAAGAATCTGGGCGCGAAAAGAATCGCGGTCATGGATGATCGCACCGCCTACGGTCAGGGCTTGGCGGACGAATTCATCAAAGCGGCGGAAGCCAGTGGCGCGCAGATCGTGGCGCGCGAATACACCAACGACAAGGCGGTGGACTTCACCGCCGTACTGACAGTAATAAAGGGCAAGAAACCAGACTTGCTATTCTTCGGCGGTATGGATCCGCAAGCCGGGCCGATGGCAAAGCAGATCAAAGCGCTCGCGCTGAACATGAAAT
>CAZMWC010000258.1:0-3274 GCA_964569805.1 uncultured Gallionella sp. | reverse complement strand
AACCGCACCCAGCCGGATGCGGCGATCTACTTCGCCTGCCTGGAAAAACAGTGAGTGGCAAAAACGGTCTTGCCGATGGCCTGCACATCCCGGCAAGTACCGCGCGGCGCAGGCCGGGCAGTTTTTTGACAGTCGTATCTATTAGCCCAGCCTGCTTGCGATCTCAAGCTCGGCAGCCGCCCAATACTCGGTCGGGCAGCCGCAAAACCCGTCACGCTCGGCAATAAAATAAGCGGCGGTTTGCACCATGCGATAGCGCTCTTCGGGAGTGGGCTTCGCCACGGTTTTCCTTGCGGCCGGTTTGGCTTTGGTTGCGACGGCCTTTTGCGCTGGAGCTTCCTTTGCAGCGGCAGGCACAACTGTTTTTTTCACTGCCGGGGTTTTGGCGCCTTTCGGTTTCGCGGACACGGTCGCCGCTTTTTTCACTACCGCCTTCTTGGGCGACGCAGCTGCCGCTGCTTTGGTGGTTTTCGGTTTGACGGCGGCCTTGCCGGCTGCCTTGGTTACAGCCGCCTTCTTCGCGGCTGGTGGTGCTTTTCGTTCTGCCATGATGCAACCTCCCTGATGATGAAGTTAACAACCAAAAGCTTATCGAACGGCCATAGTAGTAACGATAACCCTGTCAGTCAACAGGTTCCGTTATATATTCCGCAAGCAGCCTATGTTGTTGCGCGGGTTGACGCCCCATCCCCGACCGGCTAGGGTGCGCGACATCGTCTTGTTGCACAAAAAACCATGAAATATCTCAAAACCGAATTTCCGATTGCCGTCGCCCTGGTCGTTCTCGGGCTGGGCCTCACGCTCGAGCATGCCGCCGTGGAACACGGCGGCGCCATGCTGTGGGGTCTGTTGCTGGTGATCCTCGCCGCAGTCATCGGCGTGGCGTTCCGCATCGCCCATCACGCCGAGGTGCTGGCGATGCGCTTCGGCGAACCGTACGGTACGCTGACCCTCACGCTCGCCGCCGTGTCGGTCGAGGTGGTGATTCTGATCGTGCTGCTGCAGGACGCGCCCAACCCGACGCTGGCGCGCGACACGGTGTTCGCCGCCGTGATGTTCGATATCAACGGTATCCTCGGCCTCGCGGCCATCGTCGGCGGGCTGAAGCACGGCAGTACCAAATACAACATCTCGTCGGCCAACTCCTTCATCGCCATGCTGCTGGTCGCCATCGGCGTCGGCATGTTCATTCCGGACTTCGTGCCGGAGGCAAAGTGGCAGATTTACTCGGTTTTCTCCATTGGCATCATGGCGATCATGTATCTGGCCTTCCTGCGCCTGCAGACCGTGGAGCACCGCAACTTTTTCGAGTACACCGCCAGCGCCGAGGAAGAGGCGCACGACCTCGCGCACAGCCCGAATGCGCTGCATGTTGCGGTGATGCTCGGCGCGATCGCGCTGGTCGGCGTGCTTTCGGAAGTATTGTCGGTGCTGCTGGATGCCGGATTGTCCGGCAGCAGCCTGCCGAAGTCGATCCCGGCGGTGCTGGTGGCGCTGATCTCCGCCAGCCCGGAGATCCTTACCGCACTCAGGGCGGCGCAGAACAACCGCATGCAGACCACCGTCAACATCGCGCTGGGCGCTTCGCTCGCCACCGTGCTGCTCACGCTGCCGGTGATCGAGAGCATCGCGCTGTTCAGCGGCGAGCGCATCGAGATGGCGCTCACGCCGGTTCAGGCGGGCATGCTGCTGCTGACTTTCCTCGCCGTGATGAACAACCTGCACGACGGCGAGACCAACGCCATCGAGGGTATCAGCCACTTCGCGCTGTTCGCGGCCTTCATCGCGCTGGTGATGCTGGGGCTGGTCTGATGCCTGCGCTGGAAATATGGGAGCTGCTCAGTTACGTGGTGACCGTGATCGGCCTGCCGCTGGCGATCTCCGTGTTCATCTTCGAGCAACGCAAGGAGCGCAACAACGAGGAAGAGGAAGTCTATCAGCTGCTCTCGGACAACTATCAGGAGTTCCTCAAGATCGCGCTGGCCAACCCGGACCTGCGCCTGTTCGCCAACGAGGAAACGCCGGCACTCTCGGCGGAACAGCGCGAGCGCATGTTCATCATCTTCAGCATGCTGATCTCATTGTTCGAACGCGCCTACCTGTTGCTCTACGAAAAGGACATGACGGAGAAACAGGCCAGGCGCTGGCGCTCATGGGAAGACTACATGGGCGAGTGGTGCAGTCGCGCCGATTTTCGCAGCCTGCTGCCCACGCTGCTGCGCGGCGAAGACCCCGAGTTCTCGGACTACATACAACGGCTCGCCGCCAGCGGCCGGGCCGACTGACACGCCCCGGCTTGCAGGAATACGACATATCCTTCAGCGGAAATCAAAAGCAATGAGGCCAGATCGACCCGTTGGCAAAGACTACTTGTCGAACAGCCCCTTGAGCGCCGCCCCCGCGCCAACCACCACGCCACCCACGCTGCCGATCACCGCCGCCTTGGCGAGCGCAATGGCCAGCTGGGTATTCAGCTCCGTTATGATGGCCTTGACCACCTGCGCGGAAGTGGCGCCGCCGGCCCTCTTGCCGACGTTGCGCAATTCGATGTCCGGAAGATTAAGCTCCAGCATGCCGTTGTAATTGACCCTGGCGTTGCGGATGACGAAGGAGCCGATGATCATCCTCTTGCCGCTTTCCTGTTTGGCTTTCTCGCCCTTGCCGCCTTTTGCGCCGAGATAGGCTTCGACATTGCGCTGAATGGCGTCGAAATTGGTGATGGTGCCGGCCTTTTCGTAGCCGATCTGCGGTGCATCGATCAATATCCTGCGGATCACCACCACGTCCTTCGCAAGGCTGGCCGGTTCGAGCTCGATTTCGACGGTGCCCGCCTTCAATGCATAATCGGACTTGAATCCCCCGGGATTGCCGAGAAACAGCCCGGATAATGTGCCGCGCCCGTCCGTCGCCGAGATGTTGACGCTGCTCACCCGTACGGCAGCCTGCGTCATCTCCGGCCCGAACTCCTCCACGGCCAGCTTGACCAGCCTGCCCAGCGGATTTTGCAGCGCGAAGTAAGCCGCAATGGCAACGGCCGCCAGCACGGCAACGGTGGCGAGTAGCTTTTTCATGGTTGCTCCGATCTATACCCGACACATGGAAAACTACGTGTCCTGGTAACGCTGCCGCAATGCAACGCGCTTGAGATAGGCCTCGCGCGCGATCTGCACATCTTCCAGGAAATACGGCAGCTCTTTCAGCAGCAACGCCTGCGGGCCATCCACCAGCGCCTTGGGCGGGGCGGGATGGAAATCCACCAGCACCATGTTGGCGC
>CAZMWC010000257.1:0-3319 GCA_964569805.1 uncultured Gallionella sp. | reverse complement strand
TGATTGATACTAAGCCGCTCTCCACTTATGCGGACGAGGCTGCGGCAAACGCGGCGGGGTATGCACTTGATCGCGCTTTTTACGATGGTGGCGTTGCGCAGCCCGGGGTGTTTCAGGATAAGTACAAGTGTTCGAACAACGGCGGCACGGCATCCAGCATCAGGAATGGCAACCCGCTGTCGAGCAACGCCGCAAACAACCCGTTCAGCGGGCTGACTGGCGCGCCCGCCAATTTTTATTATGGCGCGATCGCGGCGGCAAAAACACGTGGGGCGAACTTCTTTCCAAGTAGCCTGTTTATTAACAAAATGCTCGCGCGTCTGGCGCTGGCGCACGCACAAGCTTCCACCTCGACGACCTGGTGCGCCTGGTACAACGCAACCTACAACTTCCCCAAGGGCTGCAACAACAACGCATTATCAGACGCACAGGATGCCGCACTAACCTTCGTCTCGGCGGGCAATGCAACCTATCCGAATGCGAACAAGACTGGCAGCGCGAATGTGCTGGCGAAGACCACACACAACGGTCAGGCCTGTGGGGTTGCAGACATAAACGGCACGATCTGGGAAATCTGCCTAGGGCTGACTTCGAACGGCACCAATCTCTACATTCTCAAAACCTCCGCCGCAATGAAGGACATCACGGCCGGCAATACGCTGGCGACGGACGCCTGGGGCGCAACCGGCATCGCCGCGCTCTACGATGATCTGGGTACGACTTATGGCGCGCTGTGGGCGACGGGCGCGAACCGCGCAACCTATTACGGCAACGCCGGGCAAGTGTTCAGTGAAGCCGTCAGCGGTAACGCCTGGAATGCGGCCGGCGCTGGCGTGCCGCTTGCTGGCGGCATTGGCGGTACCAATGCGTTTGGCAGCGATGGTCTTTGGGATTACAAACCGAACGAAATGTGCCCGCTCGCCGGCGGTTACTGGACCGCCTCGTCGAGCGCGGGGGTGTGGGCGTTGTATCTCGCCAATGCGCGAGGCTCCTCGAACTTCTACGTGGGCTTGCGCGCGGCCTTGTATCTCTGATGGCCTGAGCGATAGCGATGGGCCTACACGATGAAGCGAAGCTGGATCAAAAGTTCACGGAGTTTGCAAAGCTGATGAATATCCACCTCAATCACTTTCCAAAACACGAAAAGTTCGGTCTTGCGCTTGAAATCAGGCGCGCGGCCTATGAGGTCTATGGCTACATCGTAGAGGCGCAGAAGCGCTACCACAAGAAAACCGCGCTCACCAACCTGGATACCCGGCATGAGCAGTTGCGCATGCTGGTGCGTTTGGCGCACACGCTGGGGTATTTTGAATTCAAGGATGGTAAGCGTGCAGAACAATCACCGGCTGCGCAGGGAGAGCATCGTTATCTCGCCCTGTCGCGGCTGGTGGACGAATTGGGCAGGATGATCGGCGGCTGGATTGTCGCCGAGCGCCAGCTCGATAAACGGGAGGCGTCTTAACATGTGCCCGCTCGCCGGCGGTAACTGGAACAACTCGTCGAACGCGGGGGTGTGGGCGTTGAATCTCAACAATGCGCGAGGCAACTCGAACAACAACGTGGGCTTGCGCGCGGACTCGAGGCCTCAAAGACTGCAACCAGGTCAAAGTGGAATCAAGGGAGACGCTTTCCGGCGCGTGGTGAAAGCCACGGCGAAATCGGCGTGCTTCCGCCTTTCTGGTAGGGCGGGCAGGGTTATCCCTGGGCGTCTCGAAGGTCGGACGACATGAAGCGCATCGGTTATTTATACGACAAGGCATTCACACGCGAAGCTCTGATGCTGGCATTCCACGCCGCAGCGCGCAACAAGCGCGGCAAGCGCGCCTGCTTCGCATTCGAGAAGTCGCTCGCCGGCAACATGGATGCACTCTACAGCGAGCTGCGTGACGGCAGCTACGTGCCACGCCCGTACTACAGCTTTATGGTGTACGAACCGAAGCCGCGCCGCATCTTCGCGCCGGCATTCCGCGACCTGGTGGTGCAGCACGCCATCTATCGTGTGATCTCGCCGATCTTCGAGCGCGGATTCATCGACCAGTCGTTCGCGTGCCGCATCGGCTACGGCACCCACAAGGCCGCCGATTACGCGCAGGCTGCTTTGCAGCAAATTCCGCGCGACAGCTACACGCTCAAGCTGGACATTCGCAAGTTCTTCTACCGCATCGACCGCACCATTCTGCGCACGCAGATCGAGCGCAAGATCAAGGACGTGCGATTCATCGATCTGATGATGGCATTCGCCGACCACGGCGAACCGGAAGGCATCCCGATCGGCAACCTGCTCAGCCAGATCTACGCACTGATTTACCTGAACCCGCTGGATCACTTCATTAAGCGCGAGCTGGGCATCAAACACTACTGCCGCTACGTGGACGACTTTGTGCTGTTCGGCATCAGCCGCGAACGCGCACTGGAGTGTCAGCGCCTGATCATCGATTTCATTCGCCGCGAACTCAGGCTGGAGTTGTCGAGATCCACCATTGCGCCCGTGGCGCGCGGTATCAACTTCGTCGGCTACCGCACCTGGGCAAGCAAGCGATTCATCCGCCGCCACAGCCTGGGCAATTACCGCGTTGCACTGCGGCGCGGCAAGATCGAATCCGCCGCATCTATTCTGGGCCATGCCCACCGCACTCATTCATTGCAGCACATGCTGCGTTATTCAGAGGAGCACCACCATGCCAACCATCATCGCCTACCGCAAATTTATCGACCCCGAGATTACGCGCGAACTGCGCTTGCCTGTTGACGGCCAGCATCAATCACTCGGCACGGAACTCGCCACGCTCGCCGACGGCACAACCTACGTCTGCCTGCCTGACGGCGCGGTTCTGCCGCTCGACCAGCCGGAAGAAATTGCGGCCAGCATCCAGACAGTGACGATGGATGCGGCCACACGCGCGGCGATCATTTCAGTCAGCCCACACTGCAAACTGATTGATGAGCGGATGCGCGATCAGATTCGTGGCGCGTATCCACTCGAGGACGAATTGAAATTTGCCCGCATCGGCGTTAGCGCTGCAATGGGGATGTACGTGCCGACATCTGATGAGATGCAGGCAATGACTGTTTTTGGCGTGCACGTCGAAGGCGTGCGGCAATGGGGACGGGACGCGCGGGCGGAGTTGGGATTGTAAATGGTTGATATCTCCCTCTCCGCCGCCATCAAGGAAGCCTACGCCGCCGCACCGGCGGACGTGGTGACGCTGCACACGCTGGAATTCCGCCATGCGGCGTTCGCCTCGCCGATCCGCGTGGTGCGCGACCATGCCGACCAAACTTGCACGCTGGAGGCCGGCGCGCCGGTGGATGGCGGAAC
>CAZMWC010000256.1:0-3353 GCA_964569805.1 uncultured Gallionella sp. | reverse complement strand
GGCTATGCAAAGCTATCCGCCGGATGGCAGATACATACGGCGCAATGCCCGTTGGTTATTGCGCCCTACGAGCTCTCTTGTAGGTGCGAATTCATTCGCACATAACCTCTTGTTCGTGCGAATAAATTCGCACCTACCTACCCCTCAACTGCGTTTTTTAGGTTGAAGGTGGTCAAGCTGCCTTTTTAAGCGGTAGCTCTGCGCGTTTGCTCACATACAAGACTTCAACACCCAGCACGTCTCCATTTGCGTCGTAGTCCAAAATCATGCCAGGTTTAATCTCCTCGGTCTTTTCCACCTCGCCCTCGGCAAGATGAACGTAGAGCGCATCGGCTAATTGATCAAATTCGATTCTCATGGATTCACCTTATTCAAAATAAGCGGTGACAACAGTCACAGGCTCGGTTGTTTCGTTGTAAATTACGCGCAATTTTTTGAAACCTTTTTCGGGAATGGCTTTTAGCGCATGTGACAATGTCGGATCTTCAAAATCATCTTCAAGCTGATCCGGATTGCCAATTGCAGCACTGATCCATTCGGGTTTTATTCTGCGCTGCTGGATGCGTTTTTGAGCGTGGTCACTCAGTTTGAATTCCATATCATTTCCCGCATCCGGATAGGAGTGGGCAGTCTAGTTGAGTATCGAAGATTAGGCAATAATTCGATGTCAATAAAAAAGCCCGCCGAAGCGGGCTTGAGTGTCACGCCGGGTATTTTGTTAGAAGCCCATGCAGACGGTGTAAGTGGTGTCGTCTACAATGCTTGCGGTTGCAATCGCTGTGACTGCGACTGCTGGATTAAGAACCATCATGGAGCCGGTAGCGGTATTGCTGTCATCCAGTGTGGTATCAAGCTGCTTGGCGAATTTTCCGGCGATGGAGCCCGAGCAAACTATATAAGAACCTTTGAGAGCCGGTGTGGTGATTGGTGAATTAGCGCCACTATTGGTGACCCCGATAGCACCGCCAACCGCATTTTTGGGGATGTAGTCCGCATCAGCTACGCTGGTAGGGCCTGGTGCAAGATTAGCCAGGCGCACGTGTTGCCAGAAGACAAAGGACTCAGAAGTTATAGCTGCTGCGTCCCATGCGCCGTCGATTATGCCGTTGCTGGTAGCGCATAGATTAGCTGCTGCCGGGGTGCACACTGTGCCGCCAGTTACATGGGTGGCGACATTGGCATCATCCCCCGGCAACGCCTTGAACTTGTCCTGATAGCCGTAAATAAACACCGGGACATTCTTGAAATCGGTCGCCAGATTCTTGACCTTGGCGCTGTTGATCAGCTCCTGCCCTTTCAGCACGCCGCCGAGCAGCAGGCCGATGATCACCAGTACGATGGCGATTTCGATCAGGGTGAAGCCGGATTGATTGCGTTTCATTGTGATACCCTCCTGTTTATTATTGAGTGCTGCGCTAGATTATACGCAAATGCCGTGCCAGTTCAATTATAAAGTAGTTGCCGTTGGGCGCAAACGCATGGCTGTAGCGGCGCGGCGCGGTGTGCCCTTAACATTGCGCGGCAAACTTTTTTCCGGTTTCACCGATGAATTGCGGTAATTTGACGATTTTTTGACAGAGTAATGACGAAATGCCGACGCTTAATCTAGGGAATCGTTTGCGTACCGGGCGCTGGCTATTGCTGGCGATGCTGGTGCTGCTGCATGGCGTGATGCTGCTCGGGGTGGCTAGCCCGTGGGCGCGTCCGTTGCTGTTGGCGCACCTTGGTTTATTCCTGTTGTGGCAGCCGGTATGGCGCGGTGAGCGCGAAGTGACGCGCGGGGCGCTGGCGTTCATTGTGCTGGCCGCCATGGTGGCAATGCTCTGGCTGAATTGGTGGGTGGTGGCTTTTTGGCTGACCGGCTTGTTCGGTTTGGTCGGTGCGCGCGTATTTATTTTCCGCGATCGCTGGGCGCGCTGGCTGTATCTCTCGGTGATGGCCTATTTGCTTGCTGCATTGCTGCTGTGGGCCGTGCCGAATTTATTTGCCGCACAACCTGCTATCGAAATCGGGCGCACTTTGATGCTCTACGCGCTTCCCGTGTTGCTGGCAGTGATAGCGCTACTGCCTGTTAAAAACGAGCCGGCCGAAAGCGTTCAAGCGGTGGATTTTATTTACAGCCTGCTGTTGTTCATGTTGCTGGCGCTGGTGGTGCTGGGCAGCCTCGCTTTTATGATGCTGGGGCATCTGGATTATCTTGAAGCGCTGTTACGTACCCTGTTTCTGATGGGATTGGTGTTGCTGGCGCTCGGCGGATTGTGGAATCCACGTTTCGGCTTCAGCGGCCTGCAAGTGATGTTCTCGCGCTATTTGTTGAACGTCGGCACGCCGTTTGAAAGTTGGCTCGCCCGTTTGTCCGAAGCCGCGCAGCGCGAGCCGGATGCGGCAGCTTATTTGTCCAGCGCCACCGCTCTGCTGTCTGGCCTGCCCTGGTTGTCTGGCCTGTCCTGGCAATCGCCCGACGGGGCCGGGCAGCTCGGTCAGTTCAGCGAATATGACGTAGGTGTACAGGATGGCGACTTGCGCCTGACCGTTTATGCCAGGCAATCACTCAACCCCACCGTGCTGCTGCACATTCACCTGTTGGCGCAATTGATTGCTTACTTTTATCGGGCCAAACAGCGCGAGCAAAGCCTGCGCGACATCACCCGTCTGCAGGCGGTGTACGAGACCGGCTCACGCCTTACCCACGACCTGAAAAATATGTTGCAATCGCTGCTCTCGCTCACTTCCATCGCGCAAAGCCATGATGAAAAAGCGCAGCAACTCCTGCAACAACAGCTTCCGCTGCTCACGCAACGTATTGAAATGACTCTGGGCAAATTGCAACAGCCGCAGATCGAGAGCGGAACATCACAACTTGCCCTGGGCGTATGGTGGGACGCGCTGCAACTGCGCAACCGGCATCATCAAATTCAGTGGCGCACGCCGGATAACCTGCCGGACAAAAATATTCCCGCCGCCTTATTCGATTGCGTGCTGGACAATCTGCTCGACAACGCCTTGAGAAAACGGCAAACCGGATGCGATATTGTCATTTCTGTAGAGATACAAGCCGAGCCGTTGCGCCTCACGGTCTGCGACAGCGGCGAACCCGTACCGGAAAGCATCGCTGCAAACCTGCTGCGCGGCCTTGTTATTTCGGATAACGGCCTGGGGATAGGTTTGTATCAGGCGGCGCGTTGGGCGGAACAGTTGGGTTTCAGGTTGGCATTGATCAGCAACCAACGCGGCAAGGTGTGCTTCGGGTTGTCCTAAAAAACCGCAGTCAGAAAATTTATAAGGAAGCGCAGATTTAATCCGTTCGTGGTTAAGTAGTGACTTGGCACGGGGTTATCGTGCTTAGTCAATAC
>CAZMWC010000255.1:0-3430 GCA_964569805.1 uncultured Gallionella sp. | reverse complement strand
CAACGGGCATTGCGCCGAATTGGTGTCTCATTGGTGCAATGCGCTGCGCTTATTGCACCCTACGCGGGCTACGGGATGAAATCTGGATTTTTAGAAGTACCCTATAATCCCACGCAACATTCAGGAGGGTATATGGCTACCGCACACACATGGAAATTTTTCCGCGCAGGCGGCTTCGATCAAGTGCGGCTTGATAGCGGAGCGGATTTGTTGGCTCTGAAAGAGCTGGATCAGAAGCTGTGGGTTGCCTTGAGCTGCCCGGCGCGCGGTATCGAATTCGACACCAGAACGCTCGATTTGATTGATGCCGATGCGGATGGGCAGGTGCGAGCCAGCGAGGTGATCGCCGCCGTCACATGGGCCGGGGGATTGTTGCAAAATGCCGACTTGCTGATTGGGGGAGCGGACCGGCTGGCTTTAGCCGATGTTGACGACCGCAGCGAAGAAGGCAAACAAGTGCTGGCTTCCATGCGGCATATCTTGCGAAGCCTCGGCAAACCGGGCGCGGCAGAGATATCGCTGGCCGATATGGCCAATATCGAAAAATTTGTGGCGGGCCTGGAATTCAATGGCGACGGGGTGATTTGTGCGGAGCAGATCAGTGATACGGGTCTGCGTGCAATGGTTGAAGACATCATTAAGTGTGCGGGTTCAGTGACAGATATGAGCGGGGAGGTCGGTATCAACCACGACCTTACCGACGGTTTTTTTGCCGAAGCTGTTGCCTATGATGGTTGGTATACACGGGCCGATGGCGATACGGTAGTTCTGTTGCTGGGCGAGAAAACCCAAGTGGCTGCCGAGGCTTTTCACGCCGTCAAAGATAAGGTCAGCGACTATTTCACGCGTTGCCAATTGGCGGCTTATGACGCGCGTGCGGCTGTTCCCTTGAGCCGTTCCGCAGAGGATTACCAGCAATTCGCGGCACAAAACCTGTCAGCGCAAAGCGCGGAGATAGTCAGCTTTCCGCTGGCAACCATAGCCGCGAACAAGCCACTACCGTTGCTTGCCAGCATCAATCCGGCTTGGCAGGGCAAGCTGGAAGCCTTGCGCGATCAAGTCATCGCACCGCTGCTCGGTAATAAAGAAAGCCTGAATGTGCAGGAGTGGTTTGTGTTGTGCGCCAAATTTGCCGCATTTGAGGCATGGCAGGCGGAAAAACCGGCGACCGGCGTTGAACAACTCGGCATCGCGCGTGTACGCGAAGTTCTCAATAGCCGGCACAAAGCTAAACTCGACGATTTGATCGCACAAGACAAGGCGGTCGAAATCGAGGTAAAAGCGATCCGCTCGGTGGAAAAGCTGTTGCGTTATAACCGCGACCTGTTCAGGCTGGTCAATAATTTCGTGTCGTTCCGCGATTTTTACACCGGCAAGAATAAAGCGATCTTTCAGGTTGGCACACTGTATCTGGATGGGCGCAGCTGCGAACTGTGCGTCAGGGTCGAGGACGTGGGCAAACATGCCGCATTCGCCAGCATGAGTGGCATGTGTCTGGTGTATTGCGATTGTGTACGCAACGGCGGCACTGAAAAAACGAGTATCGTTGCCGCTTTTACCGCAGGTGATTCTGATTTTCTGATGGTCGGACGCAACGGTATTTTCTACGACCGTAAAGGGCTGGACTGGAATGCCAGTATCGTGCGCATCGTCGATCACCCGATCAGTATCCGTCAGGCATTCTGGTCGCCCTACAAAAAACTTGCCAAGATGATTAGCGAGCAGTTGCAAAAACTGGCGGCATCGAAAGCCAGCTCGATGGAAGGGCAGATGATCAAGGCGGCGGTGGACAACAGCAAGGCAGTTACTGAAACGCCCGCAGCGCCACCCAAACCTCCCTTTGATGTGGGTAAGTTCGCCGGTATTTTCGCGGCGATCGGCTTGGCGATCGGCGCTATCGGCGGCATTCTTGCCTCGATCGTCGGTGGTGTACTGGGGCTTAAATTCTGGCAAATACCTTTGGCGTTAATCGGTTTGATGCTGCTGATTTCCGGACCATCCATGGCGATGGCCTGGTTCAAACTAAAGAAACGCAATCTTGGTCCGATACTCGATGCCAGCGGCTGGGCGATCAACGCGCGGGTGCGCATCAACATTCCATTTGGTGCCTCACTGACCGGATTGGCCGATTTACCGAAAGGCGCGCAGCGTTCGTTGGTTGACCCATTCGCCGAGAAGAAAACACTTTGGCCTTATTACCTGACAATCACGGCAGGCATCTGTGCGCTGGTTGGCCTGTGGTATGTTGGTTTTTTTGGGCATAGAGGCTGAACGGATGACATTTTCTACAGGTTGCCGCCGTTGCCCGCGCCTGGCGGGTTTTCTCGATCAGGTGCGCAACGATCATCCCGATTATTACGCCCTGCCGGTGAGTTCGTTCGGTGATCCGGGCAACCGTTTTCTGATTGTTGGGCTGGCACCCGGGATGCACGGCGCAAACCGTACCGGACGGCCATTCACGGGCGATTTTGCGGGGAAGCTGTTGTATGGCTCATTGCACAAATACGGCTTTTCCAGCAGTGCCGAGCCGCTGGATGAGGCCGGTAATGCCAACCAGACTTTGCGCCTGAACGGCTGCCGCATCACCAACGCGGTGCGCTGCCTGCCGCCGCAAAACAAGCCGGAACCCGTCGAGATCCGCACCTGCAATGGCTATGTGGCAGAAGAACTGGCGCTGTTGCCGCGAGGTTCGGCGGTCATGGCGCTCGGCACAATCGCCCATCAGGCAGTATTGATGGCGTTGCAGCTACGCAAAAGCAGCTTTGCATTCGGGCACGGCGCGCAGCACGAACTACCGGGCGGTTTAACATTGTTCGACAGCTACCATTGCAGCCGCTACAACACCCAAACCAAGCGCCTGACCACTCAAATGTTTGAGGCGGTAATCGGCGATATTGCAGAATATATTGAGTCCGCCAGGCTGTCGGTTTAGCCTCGGCCAAATCCCTGCAACTTATGGCCTTAACTATCAGTTTAATTTGAACGAAGTTGCATTTCGGTGCTAGAATGCGCGCCGCTTCAGAATGGATCGAAGTAAATTTCCCGCTCGCACAAGTTGGGGTGCCCATTGGGTCAAGCTGGCGAGTGGTAGTTAATAACCCTTAACATCAGGAGTAATCATGGCTGTAACTATGCGTCAAATGCTGGAAGCCGGTGTTCATTTCGGTCACCAAACACGTTTCTGGAATCCCAAGATGGCACCGTACATCTTCGGTCATCGCAATAAGATTCACATCATCAACTTGGAAAAAACCGTCACGCTGTTCGCCGAAGCGGAAAACTTCGTGCGCAAACTGTCCGCGAAGAAAGGCACCATCCTGTTTGTGGCGACCAAGCGCCAGGCGCGTGACATCCTGCAGGAAGAGGCCATGCGTGCGGATTCACCGTTCGTGAACCATCGCTGGTTGGGCGGTATGCTGACCAACTACAA